>DATGQC010000265.1:0-7550 GCA_035304425.1 Advenella sp. | reverse complement strand
CGGACAGCACCGGGACATCTTTAACAATGTCGTCTGCGGAAAACAGCAGCCGGCCCAGCACTGAACGGATCGCCTGATCTTCATCGCCCGGCTTGCGGTGCGCGCCCATCCAGTCAAATACATTGACATGTTTTTTAAAATCTTCGGACACGTCTTGCGGCATATAACCAATATCGGCGTTCTCCGACCATTTGACCGAACCGCTGTCCGGGTCCAGATCCTGGGCGAACAAGCGTAATAGCGTGGTTTTACCTACGCCATTAGCACCAATAATGGCAATTTTCTGTCCAGCCTCTATCATCGCAGAGAAATCGGTAATGACCGGTTTGTCATACGCCTTGCTGGCCTTGTCCAGGGTGACGGCCAGGCGATGCAACGGCTTGTTCTGTTCAAAACGAATGTACGGATTCTGGCGCGACGAAGGCTTGACTTCAACCGTCTCGGCTTTAATACGATCGATCTGTTTCAGGCGCGAAGTAGCCTGGCGCGATTTGGACTTGTTGGCCGCGAAACGGCGGACGAAATCCTGCAGCTCGACCACGCGTTCTTTGGCCTTGGCGTTATCCGATACCAGACGTTGGCGCGCTTGCGTCGAAGCCAGCATGTAGTCATCATAGTTGCCGGGATACAGGCGAATTTCACCGTAATCCAGATCAGCCATATGGGTGCACACCTGGTTCAGGAAATGCCGATCATGACTGATTATGATCATGGTGCTCTGATAACCGTTGAGCACCCCTTCGAGCCAGCGGATCGTATTGATGTCCAGGTTATTGGTGGGCTCGTCCAGCAGCAGTACGTCCGGATTGGAAAACAGCGCCTGCGCCAGTAATACGCGCAGCTTCCATCCCGGCGCAATCTCGCGCATCGGCTGGTTGTGCTGCTCCACAGGGATATCCAGGCCTAGCAGCAATTCACCGGCACGGGCTTCGGCCGTGTACCCATCATACTCGGCAAATTTGGCTTCCAGTTCAGCGGCCCGCATATAGTCGTCGTCGGTCGCTTCCAGATTGGCATAAATGGCATCCCGTTCATGCATGGCCTGCCACATCTCTACATGCCCCATCATCACGACATCCAGCACCCTCATGTCTTCAAACGCGAACTGATCCTGGCGCAGCTTGCCCAGACGTACGCCCGGATCCAGAGACACATTACCAGAAGAAGGTTCCAGATCGCCCCCGATGATTTTCATGAAGGTGGATTTGCCCGATCCGTTTGCGCCGATCAGGCCATAGCGATTACCTCCGCCAAACTTGACACTGACATTTTCAAAAAGAGGTTTGGGACCAAACTGAATGGTTAAATTAGCTGTAGAAATCACGACTGTATTTGATGCCTTGAATGGAGTTATAAAAAATGCCAAACGCGTTCATGACAGCAGAACGCGTTGTTCGTATCTTGCAAGCACCGGGCCTGGCGGCGGCGTGCGCCGGCGGTGTTAATGATGATCGTGGTGGTGATGATCGTCAATTACCAGATAGGCCATATCTGCCTCGGTCGCCAGACCGACTTTCTTGCCAATTGGCAGGGTAACACGCACGTCACCGTGACCATACGGCAGTCCACCTACGACGGGCAAGCCGGTGCTGGCGCGCAGCCATCGCACGACTTCGGGCATATCAAAACCTTTGTCCTGGGCGCTGAGCTTGTAATCAGTGAAATGCCCAAGCACAATCGCCTTTTGCCGGGCCAGTATGCCGGCGTGCAGCAACTGCGTCAGCATGCGTTCAACCCGAAAGGGATATTCCCCGACATCTTCCAGAAACAGAATGCCATTTTTGATTTTGGGAAGATAAGGCGTACCCACCAGCGAGGCAACCATGGCCAGGTTACCGCCCCATAGGGTGCCGCGCGTATCGACCGCGTCCGACCCTTCAGACTCGAAGCTGAGAATCTCCAGCTCACCGTGCATGACCTCAAGAAAGATGTCATAGGTCAGCTCGTCGACCGTTTCCTTGCCAAAATCCAGCATATTGGGACCGGTATAGCTGCTCATGCCGGTTTTGGCCAGCAGGGCCAGATTAAAGGCGGTAAAGTCACTGAACCCGACATACCGCTTTGGATTACGTTCCAGCAGCTTCCAGTCTATACGATGCAGTATTCGGCTCAGCCCATAGCCACCACGAGTGGGCATGACAATGTCGCTCGCCTGCTTTGCTGCACGGGTGATGGCAGCAAGCCGACTCTCATCGTCACCCCCAAACCGCATGTCTCGCGACAGCGCAGCCTTGTCCACCGTGACTTTGACTTTGGATTTCTTCAGGTTCTTGACAGCGCGCTTCAACACGTCCGGGTCCTGGACATACCCGGAAGGCGACATGGTATAAACCTGCAGCTTATTCGTATAGCGAGCTGGCTGATACGCAACATCATCGGCCTCATCGAACAGAATCTGTGCGTCATTCAACTGTTCTTTAATACTTTCCTTTTTGCCAAGGGAAGAAGCATTGTTCATGGTGGCGATTTCCTGCGTTCCTGAAAAAAGCGGCGTAATAAGCGGCCGCACTCTGTTTTCAACACCCCCGACACAATGGTGGTGTGATGATTGATCTGTTTGTTATCCTGCACCGCGATCACGCTGCCGCAAGCGCCGGTTTTCGGATCTGCTGCACCGTATACCACCCTACTCACTCTGGCGTGGGTAATGGCGCCCATACACATAATGCAGGGCTCCAATGTAACGTACAGGGTAATGCCGGGAAGCCGGTAGTTGTCCAGATCCCGTCCACACTGGCGTAAGGCAATAATTTCAGCATGTGCAGTGGGATCGCGGTCTGTAATCGTTCTATTGTACCCTTTTCCCAGCACATTCCCTGATGAATCGACGGCAATAGCGCCAACAGGCACTTCGCCCAGCGCGTAGGCCAGGTGCGCCTGTTCCAGCGCCTGCGCCATAAACTGCGCGTGATTCAATGGTGTGATTTGCATATTTTCGCGACGATTGCGGCGATGATCGACATGTCTGCATTTTATCCGGGTATGGGCGCAAACATAAAGCAAAAGCGGGCTGCCTGCGCGATCATCTCGTTTCTGAGGGCGCCCCCCGCGGGGCGGGCGCCACCGGCACAGTATGGTTCGCAGCCTGCCAGCGCACCGCGGTGGTGCCGGTCTTGCCTGCCGGCACTACGCCAGTAGTGGCTTTAACGCGCCCGCCCCAGGCGTAGTGTCGCTTGCTGCGGTGCGATTGCCGGTCGGGCTACCAGCGATGAGTATAGCTGACGTTCAATACCGCGCCGGCCGCCGGCAAGCGGCTGGTATTGTTGCTATTACGCATCAATTGGCTATACAAAGGATAGTAATGGCGGTTCAGTACGTTCTGAACGCCAAAGGTCACTTTGTTTTTATCATCAATGGTCCATCGGCTGATCAGATCCACCGTCGTGTAACCCGAGGTTTCCCAGCGGCCGAAACTGGTTTTTTCGTCCAGCCGATAGTCTTTCGATGCAAAATAGGTAGCCTGTATGCGGTGGCTCCATTTCTCCGAAGGCGTGTATTCCACATAGGCGGTCAATTTCAATGGCGGAATGCGATACCCGGTCATGTTCTGGTAACTGTCCTTGCCTTCTGGTTTTTCTTCACCCTTCATCCATGTAAAGGTGCCGCCCAGCGCCCATTTGTTATCATCGCTGTAATAATCCAGCCCGCCTTCAATCCCATAAATGCGTTCTTTGGTTCGTAGCAGCGTCAGGCCGTTGTTGAAGCTTTGCAACGCGCCCAGATCCGATTTTGAGTGAAATACGGTCAGATTGGCCGCCACATTGGAAAATGTGCCGCGCCAGCCCAGCTCAAACGTATCGGTTTTCACCGGTTCCAGGTTTGACGCGCCAAAATTGAACGCTGGCGTCGCATTGCGCACCTGTACGCCCACATCGGGCAGTTCAAATCCCTGGCTGAAGGACGCATAGAATTCCTGTCCCTTGACCGGCGTATAGACTACGCCTGCGTTATAGCTCCAGGCGCCATAGTGAACCGTTCCACCGGAAACCCGCCCCGGATTGGCCAGGCGCGATTGCGATAGCGGAGTGAAGTCGTCGAAACGCACGCTGGCGCGATCGTAACGCGCCCCGCCCTGTACCGCCCAGCGCTCGTTAAATCGATGCTCCAGCTGGGCAAAGGCGCCGATGCTGCGTGTTGTGATCGGCGGCATATAGGTCAGCGAGCCGATTTTGCGAAAATGCAACCCCCCGCTTCTGTCGTACTCGTCCGGATCAAACACGTCCAGCGGCATTTCACTACGCTCTTCATTGAAATCCAGACCCCAGGTCAACTGTGTATTCTTGTCGGACGTCAAGGGTGTCTTGATCGTCAGGCGACCGCCGAATATGCTCGATTTTTGCGTGACCTGGTCTACGTTGGCGCCCCTGACAGATACGCCACGCGCATCAAAGGGGGCAAAGCGTGTGAAGAAGTCGCGATAATAAATTTGTGCGGCCAGAGTGCTGCCCGCAATGTCGCTGTTCTGGTATTCCAGGCTGGCCAGCGTATTGCGAATACGATTTTGCTCGTCCAGTTCCAGTCCACGGATACTACGCGCAGCAGCGCTGCCGGGTGGCTGCCGCGCCACACTGGGATCAGAGGCATAGTCAGTATCCTGCTTTGCATCATAGTGACTCAAGGACAACTGCAAGCGTTGTTTTTCGTCAATCTGCAGCCCTACTTTGCCCGACATATTGTAAATGTTCGAATCAAAAAGATCGCCCTGGCTTGGCTCCGGCGCCAGGCGCGTACCACGCGCGTCATACGACCCGCCAGTATGACTGGCGCCCAGGCTAAGCGAATAATCGATTTTGTCGTTGCCACCGGAAAAATAGTGCTGCACGCCACCGCCCAGGCCTGCTGCGCCCAGCCGGGACAACGGCGTGGTCGCCGACAAGGTGGTCTCGGCACGAGGCTCGCCGTCGTACCCTCGCGTGCGTATGGATACAATACCGCCCGCCGCGCCGCTGCCGTATATGGCGCTACTGCCGCGCAGCACTTCGATTTGCTCAATATCAGCAGGATTGATATTGGCAAGGTTGCGCGACGAATCACGATTAGTATTCAGGGGAATGCCGTCAACCAGAATCAGCATGTTGCGGCCACGCAAGGTCTGGCCGTAATCGGTAATGGTATGACTGGAGTCAGCCATACCCGGCAGCACTTTACTCAATACTGTAGCCACGCTGTCGGATCCGGCGCGCAACGTATCCAGTTGCTCCCGGTCAATAATCGCAACTTGCCGGGTGGGCGACATCAAATCACTTTGTGTACGCGCGGTTACGGTAATGGCAGACAGTTCGGTTACCGGCGTCGTTGTCTGCTTCAGCGCAGGCGCTGATGCAGCGGCCGCAACGGGCGCGACAGCCGTATCCAGCGTATAGTTGCCATCGCCAACCTTTCGTATACGAAGGCCGGTCCCGGCCAGCAGTTGATCAAAGCCGCTCTGCAACGAATGCTGACCCGTCAGCCCTTGTGTTTTCAGACCGCGAGTGGCATTCATATCAATGCTCAAATTGACGCCGGCCTGTCCCGCATAGTTGAGTAGCGCCGGCCCCAATTGGCCAGGAGCAATGTTGTAGGTGTTGCGCGCGTGCGCCAAGCCAGCTTCCGCCGCCCAGGTCGGAGCAACCGCCAGCGGGGCGCTCAGGCCCACCGCAGACAAGGCGCCCAGCACCGCCGCGCGAATACGCAGCCGTGCGCCGCACGCCGGGTTAAGCAGATAGGAATCTGAGGTCAGATCAGCCATGAAAAAAGTTCCTGTCACAAAGTCGGTAAATTAAGGTTCTTATAGACATGACAGGCAAGACGCAAAAACAGGACAACATAATTGAATTTTTTTTCTGTTCCGCAAAAAAGCAGCTACCGTGCAGCTATGGTGACCCAATAACGGCTGCGAAATTGAATGTGCACCGGCAGGGTCTGCGCAAGCGCCTGCAAAATGCGATCCGTATTATTCAGTTGAAAAGCGCCGGATACAGGTATATCAGCTACGGACGAATCACAGCGCACGATGCCCGGGCGATACCGTCCAAGTTCAGCCACAAATTCGGCCAGTTTCATTTGCTCGGCGTAAAGCACGCCCTGCAGCCATTGTCCGGCACCGGGCGGTGCCGCTACCCTGGCGCCGAAGCTGTCCGCACTGAAATCCATTTCCTGTCCAGCCGGTACGATATGGGTCTGAGAAGTATGCAGCGGCTGCACCTGAACGGCGCCGTCCAGCACGGTCAAGCGCGTACGTTCAGGCATACAGCGCACGATAAACCGGGTACCCAGGGCCTGCAGGCTCCCCTGCTGCGTCTTGACGACAAAGGGACGCACACCCGCCTGGGGATCGTGCGCCGTCCGGATATGGATTTCCCCTGAGCGCTGCAGCACCAGCCGCTCGCGCGCATCGAAGACCACATCGACAGCGCTTGATGTATTCAGACTGAGCTGGCTTCCATCGGCCAGGGCCACGTCGCGACGCTCGCCGGTGCCGGTGCGGTACTGGGCGTTGAGCGCCTCCCAGGGGATCGCCCGGTAACCAAGCCACATGGCCGAAGGCGCTGTAACGGCCAGCGCGACGGTTTTGATCATCATGCGGCGATTTGCGGAAACGCGTGGCCGGTTCAATACCGGCATGGCCAGCGGCCCCGGCACCGAATCAAATTGTCGGTTCAGTTTTTCTACGCTATCCCAGATGCGTTGATGTTCGGGGCTTTGCCTGCGCCAGTGAGCGCAACGCTGCGCATCGGCCTCATTGAAACGCCCGGAATGCATCAGCACGAGCCATTTGACCGCCTCGTCCACCAATTGCGTATGCTGCAGTGGGTCCGCGCTGGCGGCATCTCTGCTGGTATTCACGCCGCCTGCGCCAGCATCAGGGTGAGGCATTGCTTGAAACCCTGCGCCATGTAACGCGTCACTGTGCGCACGCTCACCTGCAGATGCGCCGCAATTTGCTCGTAGCTCATGCCCTCGAGCTGACAAAGCAGAAACGCCGTGCGCACGCGAGCCGGTAAAGCATCCAGCAGCGCATCAAGCTCCTGTAATGTTTCCAGAAGAATCGCCCGCTCTTCCAGGCCAGGCGCATGCTGTTGCGGCAGCAAAGACAACGATGCTTCGTAGGCGCGCTCCAGCGACTGCCGCTCATAGAAATTGATCAGCAGTCGCTTGGCGACGGTCGTCAGGTAAGCACGCGGTTCATCAAGCACCGGAATCATCTCTTGCCGATACCCTGCCAATACCCGCATAAAGGTATCCTGGGCAAGGTCAGCAGCATCAAAGCGGTTACCCAGTTTTCTGTGCAGCCATTGATACAGCCACCCATGATGATCCTGATAAAGGATATGGATTTGCTGCTGCAAAACTGATTGGCCACCGGTCATGAATTCCTCTCTCGGAAAAGTGCCGCCTTAACACAAAAAACAACGATAATGACATTCGTTCTCATTATATATAACAATTGACACTTATTAGCGGTCAGACGCCTGTCATCAACACAGAAAACCTCCGGTTCCCTGCATGAGGTCATCTGCAGCCAGTCGCATAACCTGCCCCCCGTACTGATACAGTCATGGATGCGCCGC
>DATGQC010000264.1:0-2049 GCA_035304425.1 Advenella sp. | reverse complement strand
CGTGATGATACGCTCGGGAATGATCGCAGACTGCGTATTGCGCCAACTGGCCAAACGATACACCAGCGTTTTCGGAATATCTTTCAATGGCGCATAACCGCCGACCATATCGCCATACAGCGTGCAGTAGCCCGTGGCCAGCTCGGACTTATTGCCCGTGGTCAGTACGATGGCGTTAAATTTGTTGGACAAGGCCATCAGCAATGCGCCGCGAATCCGTGCCTGCAAGTTCTCTTCGGTGGTGTCCTGGGGCAAATCGCCGAAAATGGGAGCCAATGCTTCCAGGTAACTGTTGAACATTGGGGAAATGGCGATTTCATCGTAGCGCACGGCCAGGCGTTGCGCCATGTCCTGTGCATCATTGACCGAGATACCGGCAGTAAAGCGCGACGGCATCATCACCGCATGCAGATTCTCTGCGCCAATCGCATCCACCGCAATGGCCAGCACCACCGCCGAATCAATGCCGCCGGACAGGCCGATCACGGCTTTCCCAAAGAAATTCTTGCCCAGATAGTCGCGTGTTCCCATGACCAGCGCACGCCAGATTTCGGCTTCGGCCGCTTCATTTTCCCGGGGTTGCAACGGCACCGGCTGCTCCGCCCCGAAAGGCAATGGCGGCCGGGCCTCAAGCTGCCCGGATGAAATCTGGACGCGCCCGACGGCCTCACAGAAACCGTTGAGTTCGGCCACGACGGCGCCGTGTCGATCTATCACGAATGAGTGTCCATCAAACACCAGCTCGTCCTGCCCGCCGACCAGGTTGCAGTAAACGGCGCCCATGCCGGCGTCGCAGACGTTTCGGCGCACCACGGCAAGCCGGGTTTCATGCTTGCGTACCATATAGGGCGAGGCATTCAGGATCAGCAGGGTCTGCGCGCCTGCGTGCCGCGCTGCCGTGGCGGCGCTGGCAAACCACACGTCTTCGCAGATAGTTACGCCGAAGGTATGATTCCTGACGGTAAACACCAGCGGGTTGCGCCCTGGCGTGAAATAGCGTTTTTCATCAAATACGGAATAATTGGGCAACTCGTGCTTGAAGTATGTGCCAAGCTTGTCGCCATTGAGAAAAACACTGGCGGCATTGTAGGTTCCTTTATCTGTGCTGACGACATGCCCCAATACGACATGCAAGCCCTGAAAGCGCGACAATGCTTCCTGCAGGGACTGCAGCGCGGCCTGCTGGTCTGCCAGAAATTGACAGCGCAGCAACAAATCCTCGGGTGCATAACCGGTAAGCGCCAGTTCGGGCAGTAACAGGATGTCATGCCCCTGCTCGTGAGCCAATGCAGCAGCCTGAACAATGCGCGCCGCATTGCCGGCCAGATCCCCGACCTTCTGATTGATTTGTGCAAATGCGACACTGACCGATGGTTCCATTATCCCGCTCTGTTTCTTTTGCAAACTACCGATTATCACACAAGCATCTGAGATGAACGTCTAAAATACCGCTGATTAATGCAAATACCGATATTGGACAGATCAGCACACATACTATGACAGACAGCTCTAACCCAACCAATCAATTCGACAAAAAAGCCGAGGCCTGGTCGGCCCGCTTCTCTGAACCCGTATCCGAACTGGTCAAGCGTTACACCGCTTCGGTCGATTTTGACAAGCGGCTGGCCCGTTTTGACATTCAGGGCTCGCTGGCCCACGCTACCATGCTGGCCACAACAGGCGTCATCTCTGCCGAAGATCTGGCCGCCATCGACAAGGGCATGCAGCAGATTCTTCAGGAGATCGACGCGGGCACCTTTACCTGGCTGCTGGACCTGGAAGACGTTCACCTCAATATCGAAAAGCGACTGGTCGAACTGATTGGTGATGCCGGCAAACGCCTGCACACGGGGCGTTCGCGCAATGACCAGGTGGCTACAGATATCCGGCTCTGGTTGCGCTCGGAAATCGATATTTCACTCGAGCTGATTGCGTCGCTGCGTCGCGCACTGGCGCAGGTCGCCCTTGCGCATCACGACACCATCATGCCCGGCTTTACACACCTTCAAGTGGCACAACCAGTCACGTTTGGCCATCATCTGCTGGCCT
>DATGQC010000263.1:0-3863 GCA_035304425.1 Advenella sp. | reverse complement strand
TTTGGCGAAATCCTGATAGGTATGGACGTTATCGGGATTGCCCTTGGCAACCAGCAGTCCTTCACCGTAAGAGCTGTTGGGTTCTGAAAACAGGACTTCCTTGCAGCGCTGGGGCAATATGGCCATTTCAGCGGCCACCATATCGAAGCGATTCGCCCTCAGTCCGGGGATAAGGGAACCGAAGTTCGTGGTGACCCACTCAATTTTCTTGATGCCCAGTTGCTCCATCACGTGCTTGGCCACATCGGGGCCGGCGCCCTTGGCCTGGCCGTCCAGGTCCATATATCCATAAGGAATTTCGTTGGCGACTGCGATGCGGACCTGGCCGCGGCTCTTGATGTCCTGCAGGCTGGCGGCCTGCGCCAGGGTGACGGCGCCAGTGGCGAGTATGGCTGCTGCCGCATATAGCGCGACATGAAGGGGCTTATTCATTGCTTATCCTTTCTGGGTCATCGGCGGGATGGAGCTCCCTCTGCGAAATTGTTTTATTACTGAACGATAGCTGTAAAAATCATACACTATATAATTATTTCAATTCAAATCAATCTAAACATAATGAATCCAGGCTTGCAAAAGTACGTTGGCAGCAGGCCAACTCTGTGCTAGGATTCAAGACTATGCATACCGCTACCCAATTTTTCTTTTTTTATTTTTTTGCTTTTCCAAAACCGCTGGTGGAGGAAGGGAAGCGTTGTACGCAGTAAAAAGAACCAAATTCCCAAAAAGCCGCCAGCTCAGCTAGGCGGCTTTTTTTGTACCGCCCGCTACGTTGGACACATACTCTGGAGTTAAGCCGTGTTGCACAATACTGATGATTTACGTATCCGGGAAATCAAGGAATTAAGCCCTCCTTCTCATGTCATGCGCGAGTTTCCGTGCACCACCGATATATCGGCGACCGTTTACGACGCACGCCATGCCGTGCACGATATTCTTCACGGCACCGACGACCGCTTGGTGGTGGTGATCGGGCCATGCTCCATACACAATCCCGTCGCCGCCATTGAGTACGCCAACCGTCTGGTCGCCCAGCGCGAGCGTTACAAGGGCGAGCTGGAGATCATCATGCGCGTGTACTTCGAGAAGCCGCGCACCACGGTGGGCTGGAAGGGGCTGATCAACGATCCCGGACTGGATGGCAGCTTCAATATCAACCAGGGCTTGCGCACGGCGCGTGAGTTGCTGATCGAAGTCAACAAGCTCGGCTTGCCTGCGGGCTGCGAATTCCTCGACATGATCACCCCGCAATATATTGCCGACCTGGTGTCCTGGGGCGCCATCGGTGCGCGCACTACCGAAAGCCAGGTTCACCGTGAGCTGGCTTCCGGCCTTTCGTGCCCGGTAGGTTTCAAGAACGGCACTGACGGCAACATCAAGATCGCCATCGATGCGATCAAGGCCGCATCGCAGCCGCATCATTTTCTGTCGGTGACCAAGGGTGGCCATTCCGCCATTGTCTCGACGGTGGGCAACAATGACTGCCACGTCATCTTGCGTGGTGGAAAAGTGCCAAACTACGATGCCCAGAATGTAGAGACGGCAAGCCAGACACTGGAGAAGGCGTCCCTGCGTCCCCGCATCATGATTGACGCCAGCCATGCCAACAGCAACAAGGACTACAAGAATCAGCCCCGCGTCCTGGACGATGTCGCAGGCCAGATGGAAGCGGGCGACGAGCGCATATTCGGCGTTATGGTGGAAAGCAACCTGGTGGGGGGGCGCCAGGACATGGTGCCCGGACAGCCACTGACCTACGGTCTAAGCATCACCGACGGTTGCATCGATTGGGATGCCTCCTTGCAGGTGCTCGAACGCCTGTCGCAGGCAGTCAAGAACCGTCGTCAGCTGCGTGCACAATCAGCAAATGCCCTGATCGGCAACCATGCCTGAAAAACGTTAGTATCAAGATAAGGAAAGTATCGAAGAATTCAAGGAGTTCAGGCATGAATGCCCCCGCCGTTACGCAAGCCATGCGCCGCATGATTCCCGCTGGCTTTCTCGAAGCGTTGCAAGAGAAATTCGGGTCCCGATTTTCCACGGCCCAGGCCGTATGCGAGCACCACGGGCGCGATGAGTCCCCTTATCCGCCCATGCTGCCCGATGGTGTGGTGTTCGCGCTCAGCACCGAGGACGTCGCCTGGGTGGCGCGGCACTGCCACACGCATAAGGTGCCCCTCATACCCTATGGCGTGGGCTCTTCGCTCGAGGGCCACATACTGGCCATACAAGGCGGCATCAGCCTGGACCTGTCCGGCATGAATCAACTGGTGTCGGTGCATCCGGGCGATTTCACGGCCACGGTGCAGGCGGGGGTCACCCGCAAGCAACTGAACGACGAAATTCGCGATACCGGCTTGTTTTTCCCTATCGATCCGGGGGCCGACGCCAGCCTCGGAGGTATGGCGGCCACGCGCGCATCGGGCACGAATGCCGTTCGCTACGGAACGATGCGCGAGAACGTCATGTCGCTGAAAGTCGTGACCGCCGACGGTCGCGTCATCGAGACGGCGAATCGGGCCAGAAAGTCGTCCGCGGGCTACGATCTGACGCGTGTCTTCGTCGGCAGCGAAGGCACCTTGGGAATCATTACTGAAGTCACTGTCCGCCTGTATCCCCAACCCGAGGCCATATCGGCCGCCATCTGCAATTTCCCCACGCTGGACGCGGCCGTGCAAAGCGTGATCGAGGTCATACAGATGGGCGTGCCGGTGGCACGGGTGGAATTCATGGACACCTGGGCGGTCAAGGCCACTAATGCCTATAGCAAGCTGGCCTTGAAAGAATCGCCCCTGCTGCTGTTCGAATTCCACGGCAGCCCGGCCGGCGTCAAAGAGCAGGCCGAAATCGTGCAAAGCATCACCCACGATAACGGCGGTATGGATTTTGAATGGGCCGACAGGCCGGAAGACCGCAGCCGGCTATGGACAGCACGCCACAATGCCTATTTTGCCGGCTTGCAGTTGCGTCCCGGCTGTCGTGCCAGCACAACCGATGTCTGTGTGCCGATTTCACGTCTGGCCGAGTGTGTCTCGGAAACCGCAGCCGAGCTGGACAGTGCCAGCTTTCCCTATACCATCGTGGGGCATGTGGGCGACGGCAATTTCCACGTATTGATGCTGCTCGATCAAGACAATCCCGCAGAATGGGAGGAGTCCGAATCGCTGAATCGTCGCCTGGTCGAACGGGCTCTTCGTATGGAAGGTACTTGTACGGGCGAGCACGGTGTTGGCTTGCATAAAATGGAGTTCATGCATGCCGAGCATGGGCAAGACGCCCTTGACCTGATGTCCAGCCTGAAGCGTGCCTTCGACCCGCACAATATTCTGAACCCGGGGAAGATCATTCCGCACAGCTAACGCCATCGTGCCTCGGTTGGACGCTACAAGATAAAAACAACGATAAAGAGAGACAATGAGTGATACTGTTATGAACCCGGGAACCGAGCAGGTCCCGGATTTCGCGGGCCTGATTGCCCGGCTGGAGCCCAGCGTTCCCCGGCATTGCATTTTGTCGAAGGTTGAAGACACACGCCCTTATGAGTGTGACGGCCTGTCGTTATATCGTGCGTTGCCGCCTGTTGTGATCCTGCCCGAAAACGAGGCGCAGGTGATTGCCGTCCTGCAGGCATGCAGGGCATTCAATATCCCCATTGTGGCGCGCGGTGCCGGTACCGGTCTGTCGGGGGGCGCCATGCCGCACGCCCAGGGTATTGTGCTGGGGCTGGCCAAGCTCAATCGTATACAGAACATCGACGTCAAAACCGCCACGGCGGTCGTGCAGCCGGGGGTTCGCAACCTGGCTATCTCTGAAGCGGCGGCGCCTTATGGCTTGTACTATGCGCCCGATCCGTCCAGCCAGATCGC
>DATGQC010000262.1:0-2820 GCA_035304425.1 Advenella sp. | reverse complement strand
CTCAGGTAGTCGGTTTCATCCTTCTGGATATCGGCCATCCCCTTGGCGAATACCGCGTCCACCTGCTGTTTGGCGCTGGCCTCCACCTTCAGCAGGCCGGCCAGTTCGTCGGTCTGTTCCTTGACGTCATCCAGGGCAATGACCAACGCCTGGTTGCGCAGCCCCTTTTCCACCGGACTGAGCTGGTCCAGCCCCAGTTTGGAAATCAGCAGTCGCAAGGTAAGCCCGTTGATCAGCAATGTTGCCAGCACGTAGCAGGTGGTTGCCGCTGCGACAAAATGGCGCACATCGACGGGAATTGCCGACTGTTCCGTCACCGCCAGGGCCAACGCCAGCGAAATAGCCCCTCTTAAGCCTCCCCAGCACATGACAGCGCGAAAGGGCCGACTCACATAGGTGGACATTTTAAACATGGTCAGCATGGGAATCACGCCGAAGACAACGGCAGCGCGTGCCACCAGCGTGATGATGAATAACAGGACAACCAGCAATGCCTGTTTGAAATCCAGATCAACGACCAGGCGCGGGATCAACATGGCGGCCAGAATGAAAATCAGCGAATTGGCCCAGAATCCGAACTGTTCCCATGCGTGCCCCAGCTGCTCGAAGGTGGAAGGCGACATTCGCGTGCGGCCGGCCGAGCCCACCACCAGCCCTGCAACTACAGTTGCCACGACGCCGGAAACATGGAAATAATGCTCGGAGATGAAAAAGGTCAGATAGGCAGTGCAGATGGTCAGACTGATCTCGGCAGTGGGCCAGCCGCGCATGTAATGAAAAAGCCGGCAGGTAATATGACCGAAGATGAAACCGATGAAGCCACCGATCAGAAAGCTGTACAGAAAGTGGCCGGCGATGTTTTCAATGCTGAGCGGCGCGTCGCGGGTGATCACCGATATGAAAACGGTGTACAGCGCAATAGCGGCAGCGTCATTGAGCAAGGACTCGCCTTCAACCAGCGTGGTCAGCCGCTTGGGGGCGCCCACCTCACGGAAGATGCCGACCACGGCCACCGGATCGGTCGTGGCTACAATGGCGCCTAGCAGCAGGCACACCGCCAGGCTGTAGCCGGAGAATTCAGCCATGATCACGCCGACGCTGACGGTGCAGACCAGAACGGCCACAATGGCCATGGTCAGTATCGGGCTGATGTCCACCATAATGCGACGCACATTCATCGCCATGGATGTTTCAAACAACAGGATGGGCAGGAAAACGATCAGAAACGTCTGCGAGGAAATAGAAAACCCGTGCAGCGCATGCAGGAAATCGCCGATAAACGGCAAGTGAACGCCATTGGCCTGGACGATCAGGCCCAACGCGCCCCCCAGAATGGCGAGCATGACGGTGTGCGGCAAACCCAGCCGGCTTGCCAGCGATGGCATAAAACAGGCAATCGTCAGCAGCCCGGCCAGTGCAAATACGAAGTATTGGATTTCCATGCGAGAACATATTCTGGGACGGCGGAAACCAACTATACCCGGATCTGTTTTTACGCAGACCGATATTTTGGTGTAGGCAAAAAAAAAGGTGCTTCATCAAGAAGCACCCTTAACATCCGTTTCAAAGGGGAGGGGAAAGAGGAGAAGCAGAAACGGACGGATTCGAACATGTGTCAAGGACAGGGATGAGCGAATCATGATAGTTAGTCAAACGGTTCATGGCGAAGTTCCGGCCGTTTCATTCCGAATATTTCAGACGGTTACGTAACGCCGATTGGTTTGCCGGAAAAAGAAAAAGGGCACCGACAGCGGTGCCCTTTCCTGCCAGCCGAAGCGGCATTGAGGTCCTATGGACCGACGGTGTTACGTGGCGAATGCGCCACGCATTTTCTTGAGCGCGGCAGATTCAATCTGACGAATGCGTTCTGCCGATACGCCGAACTCATCAGCCAGTTCATGTAGTGTTGAACCGTCGCCTTCGTCTTGCAACCAGCGTGCCTCGATAATGCGACGAGAGCGCGGGTCCAGGACTGCCAGGGCGTTGGAAACGCCTGTGCCCTGCATATCGTCGTGGGCCCGGCGGTCCAGTACCGTGCCTGGTTCCTGCTCGCCTTCGTCGGACAAATAGGAAATGGGCGCAAAATCATCGCTATCGTCGTCTTGCGACTCCAGCGACATGTCGCGGCCGGTCAGGCGTACTTCCATTTCGCTTACATCTTCGGGGCGCACATTAAGTTTGGAGGCAATGCCTTCAATGTGCTCTGGCGTGAGCGTCTGGCCATCGGGGCGCATGCTGCGCAAATTGAAAAACAGCTTGCGTTGCGCCTTGGTGGTCGCGATTTTTACCAGTCGCCAGTTGCGGATGATGTATTCATGAATTTCGGCCTTGATCCAATGAACGGCAAAGGATACCAGGCGCACGCCACGGGTCACGTCGAAACGTTTGACCGCTTTCATCAGCCCGATATTGCCTTCCTGAATGAGGTCGGCATGGGGCAGTCCATAGCCCAGATACTGGCGGGAAATGGAGACAACCAGCCGCAGATGGGACATGATCAGTTCGCGCGCGGCGTTCAGATCGCCCTTTTCCTGAAGGGTGGCGCCCAATTCCTGTTCACGCTCGGGCGTGAGCATAGGGATACGATTCACAGCACTAATGTAAGACTCGATCGTACCCAGGGCGCCCGGATTGGAAATCGCCGAGGCAATCGAATTTTGCAGTGTAAGCGCTTGATTTGACATGGTTTTGTATATCTCCTGAAAAGGAATATTCAAAGTACTTATATATTAGCACTCTCTGTCACTGAGTGCTAATATTGAGTGGGCATAAGCAAAAAAGTTCCGTTTCAAATGGTTATTTGAGCGTGTTGATCACGGT
>DATGQC010000261.1:0-5332 GCA_035304425.1 Advenella sp. | reverse complement strand
GAGCGTGCGCACCTTGTTTACCTTGTATATCATGCGCAGTTGCAAATGGTCCTGCAGGTTGCGCCCCACCCCCGGCAAATGATGCACTAGCGGAATGCCGAGAGATTTCATTAAATCGCCCGCGCCTACCCCGGAACGCTGGAGAATTTGCACCGAGCCAATGGCGCCGGCGCTGAGAATGACTTCACGGCGTGCATTCGCATGAAAAAAATGGTCGTTATGGCGAAAACGCAAACCCTGCGCTGTCCGGTCGGCGAAATTGACCCGGTCTATCATTGCATTTGTGATAACGGTGAGGTTGCTGCGCTCCTTGACCGGCCGCAGGAACGCGGTGGAGGCGCTGAACCGCACGCCTTTTTTCTGGGTCACATGAAAATACGCCGAGCCTTCGTTGTCGCCGCAATTGAAGTCTTCAATTTGGGGAATGCCTGCCTGTTCGGCTGCCTGGCGAAACGCATCCAGAATATCCCAGCGCAAACGCTGCTGCTCAACGCGCAGCTCGCCTTGACCACCATGAAATGCCGAGTCGCCTGCGTAATAATGCTCGAATTTTTTAAACAGCGGCAGCACATCGTTCCAGCCCCAACCCGGGTTGCCGGCGTCGCGCCAGCCATCGTAGTCGTCTTTTTGCCCACGCATGTAGATCATGCCATTGATGGCGGAACTGCCGCCGAGCACGCGGCCTCGCGGATACGCGATGCTGCGGCCATTCAGCCCCGCATCGGGGTGCGTGGTAAAGCACCAGTCGGTATTGGGATTGCCGATGCAATAAAGATAGCCGACAGGAATATGCAACCAGCGCCATTTATCGTCGCCGCCAGCCTCCAGCAGCAGCACCCTGCAGGACGGGTCTGCAGATAAGCGATTGGCCAGCAGGCAGCCAGCCGAACCGGCTCCCGCAATGATGTAGTCAAAGTCGCCATATAGCGTTGTTGTTTCTGCCATGTTCCCACTCTGCTTATTATTATTTGTTTTACGGATCGGTCCGTATTCTGATCATTATTGAAAATATTCAACCTGATGACAACGCGTATTTCTACCTATTAGAGACATAAGCTGTAAGTACACGCGACGAATGTATCTGAATCAAACCTGATTGCGGATATCGTTACGGACGAATGCATTGATGTTGTCCACCAGCTGATCCGCCAGCGTTTGAATCGCCTGGCGGCTGGCCCACGCCACATGGGGCGTAAGAATAAAGTCTGGTCGGTTCATCAGACGCATGAACGGGTGGGTATCGGGCATGGGTTCCTGCGTCACCACGTCAAAACCCGCGCCACCGATGCTGTTGTTTTCCAGGGCATCGGCCAGCGCGGCTTCGTCTACCAGACCGCCCCGGGCGGTATTGATCAAGATCGCGGTCGGCTTCATTTGCGCCAGCTCTGCCGCGCCAATCATGTGACGGGTTGCCGGGGTCAGGGGCAGGTGCAGCGTGAGGATATCGGCCTGGGCGATCACCTCTTCAAAGGGGGTATGCGTTTGCTTTACCTCGGTCTCCCCTTTGCGAGCGGCGAACAGCACGTTCATGCCCAGTGCCTGGGCGCGCCTGGCGACCGCGCTGCCAAGGGCGCCGGAACCGAAAATACCGATAGTGCTGTCGGCCAGATCGCTGACCGGATAATCAAAATAGCAGAACTGGCCGCTTTGCGCCCAGCGGCCCTGACTGACCGAGCGATGATAGGCAAGCACACTGCGACGCAATGCAAAAATAAGGGCAAGCGTATGCTCGGGCACGGTATTGACCGCATAGCTGCGGATATTGGTCACGACAATGCCCTGCTTGCGGCATGCTTCAATGTCGACGATATTGGTGCCGGTTGCCGCCACGGCCACCAGCTTGAGCTCCTCCGCCTGCGCTACGTCTTGCGCCGACACCGGCACTTTGTTGGTAATCACGATGCGCGCGTTGCGGATCCTTGCCGCGACCTCGGCCGGCGCGGTCTGATCGTAGGCGGTCACTTCGTGCTCAAAGTCAAACGATTTGAGCGCGATAAAGTCAGGCAACGTGGCCCGATCAAGAAAGACAATGCGGGCTGAAGAAGACATGAGTTTTCCTGTGAAAGTCAAAACAAGACTATACCATTGCCTTCCATTGACTAAAATAGAGGTTTTGTTGAACCCGCTGTTTGTAAACGGACATGTCCTCTCCCGTCACGCCGCCGCCTGTCGCGTCTGCTCGTAATCCATCGCTGCGTGAGGCAGCGCTGAATGCCCTGGCCGAGCCCGATCCCTGCAAAAAAATCACTGCTGTTGATCAGTTGACCTCTGCCCTGCCCGTGTGTGCGGACGTCGTCCTGAAAGCAACGCGCCCGCTGCCGGGGCGTCCGCAACGGCCGCAACTGGTGGACCCGCGCGAGGTCTCGATACGCTCGACGCAGACTCAGCAAGGAAAAGCAGCGCTCATGCACTCTATCGCCCATATCGAATTCAATGCCATTAATCTGGCGCTGGATATCATTTGGCGCTTTCCCGGCATGCCCGACGATTTTTACTACGACTGGCTGCAGGTCGCGCGGGAAGAGGCCTATCATTTTTCCCTCGTGCGGGGGCACCTGGCCGCTTCGGGCTATCAATATGGTGATTTTGCAGCCCATAATGGTTTATGGGAGATGGCAGAGAAAACCGCCGACGACATCCTGGCCAGACTGGCGCTGGTGCCTCGCACCCTGGAGGCGCGCGGTCTGGATGTCTCCCCGGCGATCCAGAACAAGTTGCGGGCCGCCAACGACAACCGCGGCGTCGACATCCTGGATATTATCCTGCGCGATGAAATCGGCCATGTGAAAACCGGCAATCGCTGGTACCTGTACTGCTGCGAGCAGCAAAATCAGGATCCGGTTGCCGCTTATGCCGCGCTGATCGACACCTATCGCGTCAGCAAGCCCCGCGGCCCCTTCAATGTCCAGGCCAGAATGGCGGCCGGATTCACCCAGGCCGATATTGACTGGCTGAATTCCTTATAATTGCATTATTGGTCTCAGGCCGGCCTGATCCGGGCCGTGGCAACAGAACCAATGCCTTTTCATATTCACGGAAAAACTATGGACGCTCTGGTACTTGGCGCCGGCATCATCGGGCTGACAACTGCTTACTATCTCAACCGGGACGGGTTTAACGTCACGGTTATCGAGAGAAACAACGATGTTGCGCTGGAGACCAGCTTTGCCAACGGGGCGCAACTGTCATACAGTTACGTTGCGCCACTGGCGGGCCCCGGCGTCATGAGCCACGTGCCCAAATGGCTGCTGGACCGCAACTCACCCCTGCGGTTTCGTCCCAGCCTGGATCCTGCAACCGTTTGCTGGAATGTGCGTTTTGTCAAAGCCTGCAACGCGGCTCAAAGCAACCAGACCACGCGTGAATTGCTTGCACTGTCGTTTCTCAGCCGCGACCTGTACCACCAAATGATGCAACAGGAGGCCATCTCCTTTGACCATAAGCGCGCGGGCAAACTGGTTGTGCATCGCAGCCGCGATTCATTCCAGCATGCTGTCGAACAGCTGGACTTTCAACGGTCGCTGGGTTGCGAGCAACGCGCCCTCTCGGTCGACGAATGTATTTCCCTGGAGCCGGCTCTGCTGCGCATGCGGGATCACCTGAGCGGCGGCATCTATACCGAAAGCGAAGAAAGCGCAGACTGCCACCAGCTTGCCGTCGCCCTGAAAAACATATTGCAGCAGCGTGGCGTCACTTTCCGATTCAATACCACCGTCAGCCGGCTGGCGGCCGACAGCAATCGCAAGGTGAGCGTACAGACGACGGCCGGCGAGCAGCTTACCGCCGATCATATTGTCGTGGCGCTGGCATGTGAGAGCACCGCGCTGCTCAAACCGCTGGGCATTGCAGTACCGGTCAGTCCGCTCAAAGGTTACAGCCTGACGGTGCCCATTGAGCGTGCGGCCGACGCGCCAACGGTCAGCATCACCGATTATGAACGCAAAGTCGTCTATGCCAGGCTGGGAGCGCGTTTGCGCATTGCCGGCATGGCCGACATGGTAGGCCTGAACCGACGCATCGATACTTCGCGTATTGAAGCGCTGAAGCAGGAAGCCCGCAATCTGTTTCCCGAAGCGGGTAATTATGATCTGGCCACGCTCTGGACCGGCCTGCGTCCGGCGACGCCGAAAGGCAAACCCATTATTGACGCGACGCGCTATACTAACCTGTGGCTTAATATTGGTCAGGGCGCCCTGGGCTTCACCCTGGCGCCGGGGTCTGCAAGCGTGATCAGTCATTTGCTGCGCGGCCAGGCCCTGCCATTTGGCAAAAACGTGTTTACGCTGGCTGATGCCTGAGCGCCAGGCACAGACGGCGTCAGGGCCGGTATGCCCATGCCGGTCGTCCAGCTTGCTCCATCTTACCGGCAGCAGAGTGCGCCACGGGCCTGTGATGTGACTGCTGGCTGGCCGGTGACGATTATAATCTGGCAAAGGAGCGCCAATCCATGACGCATGGCGGTATTTTGTACCCGAAACGCAATGAAGCATCCATACGCCGCATTCCTCTGGCCCAACCTTGTTTTTATGCGAATATACCTTATCTAACATTCGCTTATCGAACGTTTATCCAATGCTTTTCCAACGTCTGTACAACGTTTACCGACCCGGATTTACCGCCTCATTAACCCGCGTCCGTCATGCGATTTAGCAATGCAAATCCCTCACGGTCGTTTAATGCCCACCGAGACCCGCTGCCATGCTCCAGAAAATTCTCCTGCCCATTATTGTCTTTATCATTGTACTGATCGGCCTGACCTTCGGCGAAGGCGTCTTCACCGCGCTGGCTGTATGGCTGCATGACATCACCGGCCTGGTCATCTATAACTTCTCCGATCTGTATTACACCGTCTCCGAATACGTCTCACGACATCCCGTCAAAATACTTATAGCCCTGGTCGTAACGGCGATCGTGTGCATCTGGATCTATAAGAACAAGGATGAAGAACTGACCCGCCAGGCCAGCTCCCGTAAAATCGCCATCTTTCTGGCGATTTTCCTGGGATGGCTGGGCGCACACCGCTTTTACAACGGCCAGATCGGCATGGGGCTGCTATATCTGATCATCAGTTTCATCTGGTTGCCGCTCACTGTATTTCTGAGCCTGATTGATGCGGTAAGATATATTTTTATGAATGACGAAGAATACCGTCTGCGCATTCAATCGTCATAATCACCACGCGGCAGGGGCGCAGGCGGCCCGAGACTTCTGCCCGCGCCTACGACGCAAGGAGCGCACGTGAATCTGAACGACCTGACTATTGCCACGGATAACCTCGATCAGTCCCGGCTGCTGAACCAGTGGCAATGGTTGCTACCCGCCCAGGTCGAAA
>DATGQC010000260.1:0-8101 GCA_035304425.1 Advenella sp. | reverse complement strand
GAGCGCAAACAGGCTGATGGCAAAAAGAAAAAGGCGCTTTGCTCCGAACCGGTCGGCAGCCCAGCCGCAGATCGGCACAAACACCGCCACAGCCAGCAAATAGGAGGTAATGGCCACGTTCATGCGAACCGGGGTAGACTGCAGCGACACGGCCATCATGGGAAGGGCGGTTGCCACAACGGTTGCGTCGAGCATTTGCATGAACAAAGCGCAGCCGACAATAAACGGTATTAACTTGATGGCGATATCTTGCTGGACGGGAGCGCGGCTTTTCATATGAGTTGATATTTTTTCGAAAGTAACCGATATAGCGGCCCGGTAACGAGTAACACAAACACCATTCGTGATACATGAAAAGCCGTGACTACCGGTGGACCCAGCTGCAGCACTTTCGCAGTAATAGTCATTTCTGCAATGCCCCCCGGGCTGTTTGCCAGATATAGTGTTGCCAGCGGGATGTCGGAAATCTGCGTCAGCAGGGCGCAAAAAATCAGTGCCAGGCACAGGGAGCCGATGCAAACCAGCGCTACGACGCCCAGGTATTTTGGCGCCCGTCTGAAGAAATCCGGCCCGAATTTGTCGCCAAGCGACCAACCGATGAACATCTGCCCGGCATGCTGGACTTCCGGCGGAATGACAGACAGTTCAATATGGTTGCTTGTCAGTACCGTCATAATAAACAATGGACCAAGCACCCAGGGATTGGGAATACGCAGTTTGCCAAAGGCAAAACCAAAGGCGCAGGTAATGGCGATCATTTGCAAAAAACCGCTGTAGGAAAATGCGATCGCCGCCGTTGTGTTGACTGTCAGGCCATGCAGCCCGAGAAATTTATATACAAACGGGACGATCACCACGACAAGCAATACACGCAGGCTATGGGCGGAAGCAACCCGGTCTATCCGGGCGTTATTGCGTTCGGCAAGATTGGCCATTTCGCTCGCGCCACCGATAGCTGAAGCGAACCAGGCTGTTTTGAAATCTACATCGGCCCAGCGGCGCAGGACAAAAGCGCCGACGCTACCCAGAAATAAGGCGAACAGCATGCCCAGCACAATAGCAACTGTGTTATCCAGAACAATATGCAGGACTTCTTCAGTGAAATACAGGCCCAGAGAGGTGCCGATTACCCACTGCCCCATGCTGCGGAATACCACATGTGATTGTGTGCGGGCGCCGCGCAGCTTGCTTATGGCGGTGACAAGCAGCGGCCCGATCATCCACGGCAAGGGCAGATGCAGCCAGTTCGCCAGCAAAGCACCAGCAAGTGCAAACAAAAACCCGGCTAAATAGCGCTGCATCATATTCCAATGATAATTGACATACTTTAAGCGCTCATTGTACGTTTTCAAAAGAAAAAATGCGAAGGAAAACTGTATATATTTAAAAGTCTTATATAAGACTTGTCTCAGAACGTCGCTTACACGCAATGAATACGGCTGTTCCAGGCCAGACTGGTTCGGCAATGGATACGCTTTTCGAATATATATTCAAAAAGACGGCTGATAGCCGTGTTCTCCCAGTCGCCTGAAGAAGCCATTACCAGGCTGGGTGGTCCGTTGCGCCAGGGCAGGGCCCGCGCCCTTGGCGTTATCAGTTGAGTTTGGCGTGCCCGGGGGCATTAAGTGAGTCGTAGAGTAAGACGCGCCGCGAAGCCAATCTGCGCGTACACAGGTCAGTTCCGACTCATCAACCATTTCTGCGATGGCGCTATATGGACTTTCAGGGCAATTGTGGCCAACTTTGCTCTGTGCTAATGCCTTTATTGATACGTGTATGACAATAAGTGCGTGAAGATTCCAAGGTCAATTACATTGATCATTCTATTGCGGGCGGGAACGCGCTCACGGAGGGCCGGCGCTGTGAACATTTCATGATGAATTGAATAAGCTGGCGTACCGGTTCGGGCAGATTTTGTTCCTGCCTATGCAGCAATCCGGTCTCGCGATAGAAGGTATGAACGCCCAAATCAATGGCGCGGATCTTTGCGGGCCAGCGCTTGAAAGCGGCGGTTTGTGGAAACAGAGCGACGCCTGCGCCATTTTCCACCAGCTTGGCAATCGTTTCAAGTTCGTCACATTCGCAAATCTCATTCAGACCGATATGCATATTTCTTAGAAAGCGGTCAACCAGCCTTCCCCCGAAAGAGGCGCGGTCGTAGCGGATAAATGGCTGCTCAGACAGTAAATGGACCCAATCGCTGCCTGCGATCCGAGAAGGAACGATAAGTCTGAAGGGTTCGCGTGCCAGCGTTTGCCATTGCAAGTCGCTTTGCAATGGAAAGGGCGGGCGGATAATGGCCGCCATATCTACGTCTCCCGCATCCACCAGATTCACTAATTCCATCGAGACACCGGGGATGATGCGGGTATGGCAACCCGGACTGGTTTTATGAAAACCTGCGAGCGCGTCCGGCAATACCGTGCGTTGCAGCGTGGCAATGGCGCCCACATTGATATGCATGGCTTTGGCATGAGCGACAGGCGTTTCACCCAGATTGCCATAAAGATGGATCAATTCCTGCGCCTGCAAAAGCAACTGTTGTCCCTTCGCATTGATTTTCGCCGAGCGTCCTCGTCGATCAAACAGCGCAAATCCCAACCCATCTTCCAACCGCTGCATCTGGGCACTAACCGCTGCCTGGGTCAGGCCGATTTTCTTTGCAGCCCCGGCAAACGTGCCCTCGCGGGCCACTGCAATAAATGTTTTGAGTTCTCGGATCATTGCGTCTTCAAAATATCAATAATATTTGTGTATATTACAAATATATATTGATTTTATTTTTTTAACGTCAGCCCTACAATAAAAAGTATTGAGTGCAGTATCCAGAGCGCAGTACGCAATCACACTCGCAATCCACGACCGCAATGGCATTTGCAATAAGCTTGCCAATGGCGGTATTGCCAAACCCAAATCACTTATATCAATCAGGAAAACCAATGAGTCTGTCACCTTTTCATTTAGCCATCCCCGTTTATGATCTGGCAGCTGCCCGTAATTTTTATGGCGACGTGTTCGGTCTGTCCGAAGGACGTTCCAGTGAACAGTGGGTAGATTTTGATTTTTACGGTCACCAGCTGGTAATTCATGAACATCCTCAAACAGCAAGCCAGCAACAGGCGCACACCAATGCCGTAGACGGCCATAACGTACCGGTGCCACACTTTGGCGTGGTGCTTGACTGGGAACAGTGGGTAGCCTTGTCAGAGCGCCTGAAAGCGCGTAATACCAAGTTTGTGATAGAACCGGGCATTCGCTTTAAAGGCCAGGTAGGTGAACAGGCCACCATGTTTCTGTTTGACCCCTGTGGTAACGCACTGGAATTCAAGGCCTTCAGAGACATGAGTCAGCTGTTTGCGAAGTAAAAAGAAAGGGCGGGAGCATCCGGGCTCCTGATTGCAAACAGGCGCCCCAACATGCGCCGTTAAAGCTCGTGAGCGGTTGTATAGTGCGACAGGGCAAAAATGCGCAATATCACGAATGTTGCAACGGACTGCAATCTAATAATAATGACGCTCGTCATTTATCCGCAACAGGCAAAAAAAAATGCCCGCACAAAGTGCGGGCAAGTGGCTGAGATTTCATTCTATCACCATTTCCCGGAAAGTCCATGGTTTCTTGTTATAAATTTATTTCTTGTCACATTTGGCGATTCACCTCAGGCGCGCCTGGCCACATCTGTTTCGTGGTATCTGGTCGATAGCGGTGGAGTGGGCCAATGGCTTCAGAAGTGTCCCAAATAAGCGCCGTGCCTGCAGGCATGACTGGTTTGGTTGGCGCTGCTTGCGGCACTGCGCAACAAGCCGGCCGGGTGATCAAATTTCAGGATTGGCCCCTGAAATAACCGATATAATAGGCTAACTTCACTGATGTTTCGCCTATGTCTACACCTGCCAACGATCCTATTGCTGCTATCGCAACCGCCCCGGGGCGTGGCGGTATAGGCGTCATCCGTATTTCGGGACCCGATCTGACCGGGTTGATATCACAGTTGTTTGGACGTGAACTGGCTGCACGCCATGCATATTTTCTGCCCTTTTGCGACAGCAAGGGCGAACCCATTGACGAAGGCATCGCCCTCTATTTCCGAGCGCCGCATTCGTACACCGGCGAAGACGTGCTGGAATTACAGGGGCACGGCGGTCCGGCGGTATTGAAAAGAATACTCGATCGTTGCCTGCAGTTGGGTATGCCATTGCGCATACGTCACGCTGAACCTGGTGAATTTACTCAGCGCGCTTTTTTGAACAATCGTCTGGATTTGGCGCAAGCCGAAGCCGTGGCCGATCTGATCGACGCTTCCTCGGAGGCCGCCGCGCGCAGCGCCATGGCCTCGTTAAGCGGTTCCTTTTCGGCACAGGTGAACAATCTGGCGGATCAGATTATTCATTTGCGTATGTTGGTAGAGGCTACGCTGGACTTTCCCGAAGAAGAAATCGAGTTTCTGGAAAAATACCAGGCGCGTGAAACGCTGGGCGGCCTGATTGGCGATATGGCAGAACTGGTGCGCCAGGCGCGCCAGGGCATGATTCTGCGCGAAGGCTTGCACGTCGTGCTGGCGGGTCAGCCGAACGTTGGTAAATCCAGCCTGCTTAATGCCCTGGCAGGCGATGATATTGCCATTGTCACGCCCATTGCCGGCACCACCCGTGATAAGGTCACGCAGCAGATCCACATTGAAGGCGTGCCCATTCATATTGTGGATACGGCAGGTTTGCGCGACACCGATGATACCGTCGAAAGTATCGGTATTGCGCGCAGCTGGGCAGAGATTGCCAAGGCAAATGTGATTATTCACCTGCAGGATGCGCGTACGCCCAACGACGAACTGGATGCCGGTATCACCCGCCGGTTGCCGCAACGCACCCCGGTGCTGGAAGTATTCAACAAAATTGATCTGCTTGATGAAGGCGCCTTAAAGGCGTTGATTGCGCGGCCTGCGGCAAATGGCAACACGGCCAGCACGCACGAAGTCTCGCGCATTCTGATCTCTGCGGTTCATGAAACCGGCCTGGATGTGCTGCGCAGCAAACTGTTGCAGATTGCCGGCTGGAACCCGGGTGCGGAATCGCCGTGGCTGGCGCGGGAACGGCATCTGGAAGCGTTGCAAAAAGCCGCGCAGCACTTGCTTAATGCAAAGGAACACGCGGCGCAAAACGATCGCGTGCTGGACCTGTTTGCCGAAGAATTGCGACTCGCACATGAGTCGCTGTGGAGTATTACCGGCCAGTTTTCCAGCGATGATTTGCTGGGTGAAATATTTTCGAACTTTTGTATTGGGAAGTAAGGCAATCTTTGCTGCAAACGATGAGCGACACGGCTTACGTTTTGCTCATCACTTTGGCATCTTTGCTTCAACAAACGTTGATGCCTGCCACATTATAAATACCACCGTGCCCGGCACTGCGACGGCTGGGGGCCTGACCCACAACGTTATCCTGGTTGCGATATTGCGGTATCGATAGTCATTACATGGCTGAGCGCATGCTGTCGTTGCGCTTTGACTTTATTGATATCCAATGCCATCCCCTGCGCCGAAAAAAAACGCACATCATGTAGCCCGATCGTCGCCAGAATCGCTTTCAGATAGGGCGTCAGAAAATCGGGCTGACGACTGTGTTCGCTGCCAAAAAACCCCCCGGATGCGATGGCGATATATACGGGTTTGCTGTTGAGCGTACCTACTTTTCCTGTTGGGGTGATATTGAAACTCCGATTTACGCGCACTACAAGGTCTATCCAGGTTTTTAGCGAAGCGGGTACGGTAAAGTTGTGCATCGGCGTGCCAATTACAACCAGGTCAGCTTCCTCAAGTTCGCATATCAATCTCTCTGATTCTTCCAGCGACCCCTCTAGCGACGTGTTATCTGATTTGGCGCTGGCGGCATTGGCCAGTGCTTTGGCATAGTCGGCGTCAATGGCCGAAGTGGCATTAAGACGCCAGTCGCGCCTGATGATGCAGCTTACTGAATGCTGACTGCAAAGCTGATTCACAATGGCCCGGGAAAGCTGCGTGCTTTCAGATTCTTCGCCACGCGGGCTGAATGTCAGATGTAATAATTTCATTGATGTTCCATTTTCTGCGTTTACTTATCCGTTGACAATCGGGATAGAGGTGGACGAAACAAATTAATAATTACATTTGTAATAAATGATATTACAAAGCGGCACCGCAAAAACAGGATACTGAAGCAACCTTTCACGTATTTTCATGAAGCACTTGCTCCATAAAAATACCACCTGGCAAAAATATCAAGTAGTAGAAGAGAGCGTCATGCCAAAATGCAGGCCTGTGCTTAACAGGCCCTGGCGGAAATAAAAGCGCTGTGCAAGTGAATTGGCCAGACCGGTATCCAGAATGAGGCGCGTACACCCTGCATCAATCGCTATGGTTTGCAGCGCTTGCAGCAGCCGTGCGCCGCAGCGCTGACCTCTGACTGTGTCCAGTGTAACCAGATCATCTACATACAGAAACGGACCATAGATAAGATTTTCCTGTAGGCGATAACCTGCAATCGCAATTACATGTGTGTTATTCCAGATGGCAAGCATGCGATAGCCGGCATCCTGCTGCATCCGCCGCACGCGCCTGAGCAGGTCGTCGGCGTCTGTCAGGTGCGGACGCAGTTGTTGCACGACGGCAAAGGCAGCGCGAATCTGGGTTTCATTTTCCAGATGCGCCAATATGACGGAATCTGACTTTTCCGGCGTGTCGCTGCCATCTGGCTTATAGGTGGTGCCGGCGCTTTGGGCGTCTTCGGTCATTTATGGCTTCCTTTTCAAATGTGATAGGTTTTCACGGACGAAATAGTAAGGCCGTTATGCCATAATCTGAAGAGCCAAGAATCAAGATACGGACTAGTCCATGAATCAGACTCAGCGTTATGGTTTATCTTCTCTGGATCCCCAGGCCAGCATGCCTTTGTACCGGCAGATTTATCTGCGCTTGCGCAATGCCATCACAGATGGGTTGATATCACCGGGCGAGCGGATCCCGGCAGCGCGTGCGCTGGCTAAGGAACTGGGCCTGGCGCGCGGCACAATTGAGTCTGCCTATGGTTTGCTGGCTGCCGAGGGCTACGTGCAGGCGCGAGGCCAGGCTGGAACGGTGGTCATGCCCGGGCTGGAGCATCTGGGTGCGACGCCGCTGCAGGCAGAACCCGCTACTGCATTACTCACACCGTTACCACAGCACTCGCCTGTTGTGCCGCTCCAGCTGGGACTGCCCGCGCTGGATGCCTTTCCGCGAAAAATCTGGGCCCGACTGGCTGCTCGTTGCGCACGCAGCACTCAGGCTGAGGATATGGTTTACCCGCCCTTTGCGGGCGCTACAATACTACGGGAGGCTATCGCAGGCTATCTGCGGGTGTCGCGCGGGATTGATTGCGTTCCGCAACAGGTGTTTATCACATCGGGCTATCGGGATACCCTTGACCTGGTGACCCGCACTTTGCTGGTGGCCGGAAACAAGGTGTGGGTAGAGGACCCGGGTTATGAGCCGACAAAAGATGTGCTCAGAAACGTGGGAATGTCTCTGGTTCCGGTATCCGTCGATAGCGAGGGGATTTGTGTTGAGCAGGGTAAACAACGCGCGGCAGATGCCCGTCTGGCCGTGGTCACCCCTGCTCATCAGAGTCCCTTGAGTGTATCGCTGTCGTTGGCGCGGCGCCTAGCGTTGCTGGACTGGGCGTCGCACAGTGACGGGTGGATTATAGAAGACGATTATGACGGCGAATACCGTTATCTGGGACGCCCATTGCCTGCGCTTAAAAGTCTGGATGCGGAGGGCAGGGTGATATATTCAGGAACATTCAGCAAGGTGATGTTTCCTGGTCTTCGACTGGCCTATTTTGTTGTCCCACGCAGCCAGGTAACACGGTTTGAAGAGGCGGCACGAATACAGGGCGGCACCGCTCCTGCATTATTGCAGGCGATTGTTGCCGCCTTCATGAAGGAAGGCCATTTCAGTCGTCATATTCAACGGATGCGGCGTTTGTATGCCGAGCGACGTGAGTCGGCTGCAGCCGGGTTGATGGATGTATTGGGAAACCGGTTGCGCGTGGAAATGCAGCCGGGCGGCATGCATCTGATTTTGCGGTGT
>DATGQC010000259.1:0-7662 GCA_035304425.1 Advenella sp. | reverse complement strand
ATTTACGCGCCTGCTCTCCCACCACCTTGTCATCCAGAATTTTCGGATACTGGCCAAACAGACTCCACGTCTGGAAAAACGGCGTCCAGTCGATGAACGGCACGATTTGCGCAAGATCGAAATTCCTGAATTCCCGACGGCCCAGAAACTTCGGACGCGACGGCGTGTAGCTGCTCCAGTCAATAACAGGCGCGCCCTTGCGCGCTTCTTCCAGCGGGATGATCGGCGTGGCCTTGCGATTGGCGTGGCGCTCACGCACCAGCTCATATTCCTCGCGCACCTGCGCCAGATAGCTCTCAACCTGATCGGAAACCAGATTGGTCGCCACACCCACAGAACGGCTGGCGTCGGGCACATAGATGACCGGGCCGTCATAGTGCGGCGCGATCTTGACCGCCGTATGCACCCGGCTGGTCGTAGCGCCGCCGATCAGCAATGGAATCTTGTTTTCACGGAAGTACGGGTCGCGCTGCATCTCGGATGCCACATAGGCCATCTCTTCCAGGCTCGGGGTGATCAGGCCGGATAACCCGACAATATCGGCCTTTTCCTCTTTGGCCTTGGCCAGGATCTGCGCGCACGGCACCATGACCCCCATATTGACGACCTCGAAGTTATTACACTGCAACACCACGGTGACGATATTTTTACCGATATCGTGCACGTCGCCTTTGACCGTCGCGATGACGACCTTGCCTTTGGCGCGCACATCGCCACCGGCCGCTTCGATCTGGCGTTTCTCCTCTTCAATGAAAGGAATCAGGTGCGCCACGGCATGCTTCATGACCCGTGCAGACTTGACCACCTGAGGCAGGAACATCTTGCCGGCGCCAAACAGATCGCCCACCACGTTCATGCCGTCCATCAGCGGTCCTTCAATCACCTCAATGGGTCGCCCGCCAAGATCGGCAATTTTTTGCCGCACCTCTTCGGTGTCTTCAACAATGAACTGGGTAATTCCGTGCACCAATGCGTGCGACAGGCGCTTTTCCACGTCCTGCTCACGCCACGACAGATCGACTTCTTTTTTCGTACCGCTACCCTTGACTTCATCTGCATATTCCACCAGGCGCTCGGTGGGGGTACGCTCGTCTGCAGGATCGGTTTTGCCCACCGGATCCTGCCGATCCAGTATCACGTCCTCGACCAGGTCACGCGTCTTCGGATCCAGATCCGCGTATACCCCCAGCATGCCGGCGTTCACGATTCCCATCGTCATGCCTTCCTGAATGGCGTAATACAGGAATACGGTATGAATCGCTTCGCGCATGGATTCGTTGCCACGGAACGAGAAACTCACGTTGGAGACGCCGCCCGAAATACGCGCATGCGGCAGATTGTCATGAATCCAGCGAGTGCCTTCGATGAAGTCGACGGCATAATGATTGTGTTCCTCAATGCCGGTCGCCACCGCAAAAACATTGGGATCGAAAATAATATCTTCCGGCGGGAAATCCAGCTCATCCACCAGCAAGTGATAGGCTTTGCCACAAATGTCTTTGCGACGCTGCAGGGTATCGGCCTGACCTTCTTCGTCAAAGGCCATCACCACCACGGCAGCACCATACTTGCGACACAAGCGTGCGTGTGCCAGAAACGGCTCCACCCCTTCCTTCATGGAAATCGAGTTGACGATCGGCTTGCCCTGAACACACTTGAGGCCCTCTTCGATCACCTCCCACTTGGAGCTATCAATCATGATCGGCACCCGGGCGATGTCGGGTTCCGAAGCGATCAGATTCAGGAAGCGGCGCATATTCGCTTTCGAATCGAGCATGGCCTCATCCATATTAATGTCGATGATCTGTGCGCCATTTTCGACCTGCTGACGCGCCACCGTCAGCGCCTCATCGAATTTTTCTTCGCGGATCAGGCGCAGGAACATCTTGCTGCCGGTCACGTTGGTGCGTTCGCCCACGTTCACAAACAACGATTCGTCATCAATGTTCAGCGCCTCCAGGCCAGACAGACGCGTCTTGACCGGCACATCCGGCACCGTGCGCGCCGGCAACTGCTGCACCTTGCGGACAATGGCGGCAATATGATCTGGTGTCGTACCGCAACAGCCGCCCACCATGTTCACGAACCCTGCGGTCGCAAACTCTTCGAGCAAACTCGACGTATCATCCGGCGTTTCATCGAATCCGGTATCGCTCATAGGGTTGGGCAGGCCCGCATTGGGATACACGCAAAGCCAGGTATCGCAGATCTTGGACAATTCGGCAATATATGGGCGCATCAGGGCCGCACCCAGGGCACAGTTCAGGCCGATGGTAACGGGTCGGGCATGTCGCACCGAGTTCCAGAAGGCTTCCACCGTCTGGCCGGACAGAATCCGCCCGGAGGCATCGGTCACTGTGCCGGAGATCATCACCGGCAGACGAATTGCGCGTCGCTCAAATACCGTTTCCACCGCAAAAATCGCCGCCTTGGCGTTCAGCGTATCGAAAATGGTCTCGATCAGCACAATGTCGATGCCGCCATCGAGCAGACCAGCAAGCTGTTCTTCGTAGGCGGCCTGCAATTGCTCAAATGTGATATTGCGCGCACCGGGATCATTTACATCCGGAGAAATGGAGGCCGTCTTGGGCTGGGGGCCGAGCGCGCCGGCGACAAAGCGTGGATGATCGGGCGTGCTGTAGGCATCACAGGCCTTGCGCGCAAGTCGAGCCGATTCCAGATTCAATTCATAAGCCAGGTCAGCCAGATCGTAATCGCCCTGGGCCACCGTGGTTGCGCCAAAGGTGTTGGTTTCGATGACATCGGCCCCGGCCTTCAGATACTGCTCATGGATTTCGCTGATCACATCGGGACGCACCAGCGACAGCAGCTCATTATTGCCTTTGACGTCCTGATGATGTTCTGCGAAGCGTTCACCGCGAAAATCGGCTTCGGTCAGCTTATATCGCTGAATCATGGTCCCCATGGCCCCGTCCAGCACCAGGATCCGTCCCTTTTGCAGCTCCTGCACAAAACGGGCACCAGAGGTATAGGATTCGACGGGGTAAGGCAAGGCAGGATAGGACACGTTCAGGCTCGATCTAATTAATTGAATTTAATGCAAAATTGTAGCGGATTTGCAACCGTTCTACCGGCAAACCCCTGCAAATGGCAGCCAAATAGCCGCGGCAGGCCATCCAAAGGGACTGACAACTGTCATGATCCGTACCAATCAATTACAATCGCGCATTCAGGGTGCATTCACCGTGCAACGCATGGGGTGAATGGTAAACGGGAAACAGAACGCGCACCATGGCGCGCCAACCTGTGCTGCCCCCGCAACGGTAATCAGGCCTTTGGCCTGCAGCCCGACATCGGCCCTGAAACTGCCGCTGCTCTGTTTATCAGACAGTATTTATTCGAACCTGATGTGCGGGGTCGCGCATCTTTACCGGTATGCCCATATGAAGTTCTCTCTTGCCCCCACGGCGCTTGCCCTGGCGGTTCTGCCTGCAGCCGTCACGGCTCAAACCTTCAACCCTGCCTCCTCTGATACGCCGGTCACCCGTCTTGAAACCATTGTTGCCACCCCGGCACGGGCCAGTCAGGCGCTTGCCGATGTATACGGCGATGTCAGCGTTATCACAAACGAAACCCTGCGCAACGCCGGCGCAACATCGCTGACCGAATTGCTGGCCCGCCAGCCGCAAATCCAGGCCTATCAACTCGGCGGCCCGCAAACGCTGTCCGGACTGTTCGTGCGTGGCGCCGGCCCACAGCAGACGCTGGTGATGGTTGACGGCCAGCGCATCAACGACCCGGCAACCGGCAGTACCTACCTGAGCGCCATCGATCCGACCACCATCGAACGGGTAGAGATTGTGCGCGGGGCAGCCAGCAGCCTGTACGGCTCTGACGCCATGGGCGGAGTCATCAACATTATTACGCGCAGCGACGGTCAGGACCAACCGCTGAGCATGTTCGGCAATATTGGCGTGGGCACCCATAGCCTGTTCAAGGCCAGCGTGGGCGTCTCCGGCGCCAGCAACGGCTGGGACTATCGCCTGGCGGGCAGTTATGCCAGCAGCGATGGCTTTAACGCCACGCGTGAAAAACTGGGTGCCTTCACCTACAACCCGGATCGCGACGGCTACGAACAGGCCTCATTATCCGGTGCGCTGGGTTACACCTGGAAACCCGGCAACCGTCTGGGTGTTTCTTTCTATAATGGCTACACCCATGGCGACTTCGACAGCGGCGCTTACGACACCAACACCTTCGGCATCATGCGCCAGCAATCGCTCGCCGTGACCAGCAACAACCAGTTGACCGATTGGTGGGAAAGCGTGCTGCAGGTCAGCGTGAACCGCAATCTGTATGACTCGCGCGCCTCCTATGGCGATGCGGTGCTCGGCAGCATACAGCGCACCTACTCCTGGCAGAACAATTTCTCTATCAACCGTCAGAACAAACTGTCACTGGTGCTGGAACGCAAAGATGAAAGCATTTTCGGCACTACTACCTATGAACAGGACAAACGCCATACCAACGCAGTGGGGCTGATTTACCGCGGCGACTTTAATCGTCATCACATCCAGGCCAGCCTGCGCAACGACAATGTCTCGGGTTACGCCAGCAAAACCACCGGCAGCCTGGGCTACGATTTCGATATCACGCAGCAATGGTCTGTAGGATTGGCGGGCAATACCGGCTATCGCGTTCCGACCTTTGCCGATCTGTACACACCGCTGAGCTTCGGCTATCAGGGCAACCCGAATCTGAAACCGGAAACCTCTCGCAACATTGAGTTGCGCACCGCATGGCGAACCGAGGCGAGCTCGCTGTCAGTCACCGCCTGGCATACCCGGTATCGCGACCTGATCAATGGCTACGTCTGTGACGAGATGTTCAACTGCACCGCCGAAAATGTAGACAGGGCCACGGTTCGCGGCGTCTCTATAAACGCGGAACACCGCTTTGACAATACGCGCATCTATGCGGGCGCTGACTTCATGAATCCCAAAGATGACGAGAACGGCAAACGGCTGATTCGCCGTGCCAGACAGGTCTATCGAATCGGGGCCAGCCATACGTTCGGTCAGGCGACAGTGGGCGCAGACTTTACCCATACCGGCGCACGCTATGACGACAAGGATAATACCAGGGCAAAACGCCTGGGCAGCTACGGCGTGCTGAACCTGCGCGCCAGCTACGCCTTCAGCAAGAACCTTGAGGCCCAGGTGTACTGGAACAACGCGTTGAACAAGAAATATGAAACGTCATATGGCTACAACTCGGCCGGTTCCAATGTCTTTCTGAACCTCGCGTTCCGGATGTAAAGCATGTCCAGCCGCAAGCGCCCCCTTTTTCTGTCGATGACAATCGCAATAAAAAGGACACTGCTTGCGGCACTCTTATGTTCGTTCGTCCCGGCGGCCCCTGCGGCAAAGGCAACAGGGAAGAAAACAGCAGTCAGCCTATCGCCGCACCTGACAGAACTTGTGTATGCGGCGGGCGCCGGCGACCATCTGCTGGGCGTTGCCCAAGGCAGTAATTACCCGCCCGCAGTGAGTGCCTTGCCACAGGTAGGCAGCGGGGTGACCCCGAATGTCGAACGGATCGCCATTCTACAGCCGGATGTGATTCTGGCCTGGGGCTATAAAAACAGCAACAACCTGTACCCGGCCTTACGCAAGCTGGATATCCCCGTGCATTATCAGGCGCCGGCCAGCCTGGATGGCATCATTGAAGATATAGAAGAACTGGGCGCACTGTTCGCAACGCAGACGGCAGCCAGCGCGACCGCAAGGGAACTGAGGCAGATTCTGAGAACCACGCGCCAGCGCTATCAAAACGCCGCGAAGATAAAAACCTTTGTGCTGGTCAGCCAGGAACCGCTCTATACCCTGGGCGCAGGTTCGTTCGTCATTGACGCCCTGCATGCATGCGGCGCCGAATCCGTCTTTGAAACCTTGTCGGCGCCCGCGCCAATTGTCAGCCGGGAACAACTGCTGCTGGCGCATCCGCAGGCCGTGCTCTTTGCTGCAAAAAATACAGGCAGGGAAAGCGACATCCTTGTGCGCTATTTTGCTTCAATGGGCCTGAGGCTGCAGGCCGACCAGTTGCTGGGCCGGGATCCGGATATTGTGTTTCGTCCTGCGGACAGGCTGATCCGCGCATTGCCCGGGTTGTGCAGCGACATTGACCGGATCAGGCGCCGCCTTGTTCCAGCTGCTTCTGGATCGCCTTTGCCGCCACCACCCCATCTGCCATCGAGGTCACCACGCAAGGATGCTGCCGGTGCGTAACCTCGCCAATGGCATAGATGCCCGGCAGATTGGTTTGCGTCGTTTTAAAATCGGTGCGCACATAACCGAGCTCATCGCAATCGAGCCCCAGATCCTGCATACCCTGCAAACGGGCACGAAACCCGTAAAGCACCAGCACGGCATCGTAGCTGCGGCCGTTGACCTGACGGCTCGCCGGATCGAAGGTATAGGCGCCGGTCGTGATGTCCGATTCATTGAGAAACTTCATCCAGTGCCGCTGGCAGCGTAGCGTACGCGCATAGATATGCACAGACTTGGCGCCCCGCTCTTTCAGAAACAGGGCGTTTTCAAAGGCATTGTCACCTCCGCCCAGAATGGCCACGTCCTTGAGGGCAAACTCATAATTGGCCACATGCTTGCCGGGGCCGACAAGCACGTCATCGTAGTGATCGCGCTCCCACTCGGGCGGTTTCCTGGGCTCTACCCCACTTGCAATAACAACATAGCGTGCGTGCAGCGGCAGATCTGCGCCAAAATACACCTTGAAATGCCCCTGACTGCCCTGGCCCGCCTGCTCGCGCTCGATGCGGGTGACATGCGAATTGAGCAGCACCGGCACGCGGGCGCTGTCCAGGCTCAGTTTGATTCTGGCTGCCACTTCCTCTCCTGTGAGCCCGGGCGCCGTCACATTCCAGGTATCCTCGAACGGGTTGCTGGCGCTTAAACCACCGGCGCGTCCGCTGGACTCGATGATCAGGGGAGCAAACCCCATATGGGCCAGCCATACTGCACAGGACGCGCCCGCCGGGCCGGCGCCAATTACAATGGCATCATAAACAGCCTGCTGCATTCGGGAAAAATCCTCGTTTAATCATGAATTTATCTAAACAAAGCCTATTGTACCCCCGGCTGCCACCCTAAAACACTACAATAGCATCCTGAATAAAAACCGGACTTTTCCGGTGCCTTTTACCCATTTCACATGACCACTCGCCGTATCTTTTTCACCCGGCTCGCGCTGGATGCCCGCATTGGCATCCTGGAGCACGAACTGCGCGCCACCCAGCCCCTGCATATTGATGCCGATATCGACATGCAAGTAGACCAGCAGGTCAACGACCATGATATTCGCAGCGTCCTGGATTACCGCAAGCTGCGCGAGGCGATTATCGAAGAGTGCACGCGCGCCCATGTTCATCTGGTGGAAACACTGGGCGACATGGTCATACAGCGCATTCTGAATGATTTTCCCGAGGTTTTCCGCGTGCGCCTGCGTATCGGCAAGCCCCTGGCTTTTTCCGATTGCGCCGCCGTAGGCATTGAAGTTGAAGCGACCCGCTAGCAACACGCCGCCCTTTCCTATTTCGGATATAAACACGTCACCATCATGACTTCCGTTGCCCCTTCCAGCCATCAGGCTGCCCAAAAACAGCGCCAGCACGACAACAAGCTG
>DATGQC010000258.1:0-2858 GCA_035304425.1 Advenella sp. | reverse complement strand
CATAGCCGGCGACACTGTCGGTGCTGGGTACTGCGATGCCACCTGCGGCGATGATTTCATCCACCACGGCATGTGCGGGGCCATCCGTTCCTCCCTGACCGCTTAACGACACCCCAATATCGTTCACCACCACTTTTGCGCCCGCCCTGGCGTAGGCAATGGCAATGTCCCGCCCGATACCACCACCGGCACCGGTAACAATTACGACTTTTCCTGCTGCAATCGAGCCCATCGGCTTCTCCTGTGAATTTTATTCGTCGGCCCGCCGGCACGGCCGGTCGGTCCGTTTAGGGATTACTATCTATTGCTGTTGGATTTCATGATAGGCCATAATGGCCGACTGCACTGTTCGTATTTCTCAACCACCCCCTTCGTGTAAGCTTAAGATGCGCTATGACCTGACCGATCTCAAACTGTTCATCAATATTGGTGAAGTCTCGAATCTGACCAAGGCTGCGGAAAAAACCTTTCTGTCGCTGCCGGCGGCCAGCGCCCGCATTAAAAACCTGGAAGACTCTCTTAAGGTGCGTCTGCTGATCCGCCAGGTTACCGGCGTGAGTGTCACTCCTGCCGGCGAGGTGTTTTTAAAGTACGCCAAAGAGGTATTCCAACAACTTGAATGCATGCACGCAGAGCTTCAGCCGTTTTCCACCGGCATCAAGGGCAAGCTGCGAATCATGGCCAATACCGCAGCGACCCATTCCTTTATGTCTGAAGCGTTGTCGACCTTCCTGGCTGAAAACCCCGACATTGATATTGAACTGGAAGAAAAACTGTCCAAAGAGATTGTCTCTGCCATTCGTGGTGGTTCGGTAGATATTGGCATTGTCTCCAGCAATGTCAATCTGGACGGCCTGGATGTTGTGCCGCTGTTTCGGGATGAACTGGTTGCGGTCACCCATTTGGCGCATCCGTTGAAAGATCTGCAGGAAATTTCATTTGAAAACCTGATCGATCAGTACCAATTTATCGGTATCAACCCTGAAAGCGCGATCCAGACCTTTTTGGATGACAAAGCCTACAAACTGGGCAAGCGCTTGCATCAGCGTGTGCATGTTGGCAGTTTCGAAGCGGTCTGCCGCATGGTTGACGCAGGTATCGGACTGGCAATCGTACCGGTGGAATGCGCCCGCGCCTACAGTCGGGCTGCGCGGTTGCATATCCTCAAACTCACAGACGAATGGGCCGATCGTGAGCGCAATGTATGTCGCCTGGCGGGGCGCGACCTGCCCGCGTATGCGGAAAAATTCATTGGTCATCTGCTTGATGTTTCGAATCGGATGCATGCGCGTTAGGATTGGTCGCCGCGATTGGCGTTGGCAAGTTTAACGGCGCTGCGATAGCAACGGTTGTCGGAAAATGTTGCTTCAGGATCTGAAATAATCCGCCCGACAGACAAATGATGCTGTAATATTCAGGTATCTGTAAGAATAGGACGCGCTTACTTGTTGTCGTCCGCCACTATGAACAAACCTCCCTCGATGAGGGCGTTCTGCACTGCCAGTACGCCCTGTCCCTTTCCCCGGCTATTTGCCGACCCGTTTTCTCGCCCTGACCGGCGCCTTCACCCAATGCTGTTGCGCTTTGCATCCCTGCAGGGCGTTTGCGTTTTTCTTTCTTTCGCTCCTGGGAATCTTAAATGATTTTTGACTGGATGGCTGACCCGACCGCCTGGCTCGGCCTGGCCACACTGATTGTGCTCGAAATTGTATTGGGCATCGATAACTTGGTATTCATTGCCATTCTGGCCGATAAATTGCCGCCGCATCAACGAAACAGGGCACGAATGATCGGTCTGGCGCTGGCCATGCTGATGCGGCTGGGTCTTCTGGCGAGCATCGCCTGGGTCGTGACGTTGACGGCGCCTTTATTTACCGTATTGGGCTCCGACATTTCAGGACGCGACCTGATCCTGATCTTTGGCGGCGTTTTCCTTCTATTCAAAGGCACCATGGAGTTGCACGAGCGCGTCGAGGGCAACAGCCATGGCCAGGCCACAGGCACAGTACAGCATGCCATTTTTTGGCAGGTTATCTTGCAGATCGTGGTGCTTGATGCCGTTTTTTCACTGGATTCAGTGATTACGGCAGTCGGCATGGTGCAGGATCTGAGCATTATGATGATTGCGGTCGTCATCGCCATGGCCGTTATGATGATGGCCAGCCGGACATTGATGGCGTTTGTAAGCCGCCATCCCACCGTGGTGATCCTGTGTCTGGGCTTGCTGCTCATGATTGGCTTCAGCTTGGTCGCAGAGGGTCTGGGTTTCCATGTTCCCAAAGGCTACCTGTATGCCGCGATCGGATTTTCGATCCTGATTGAATTTTTCAACCAGCTCTCGCGCCGCAATCGGGTCCGCGGTTCACATGCATTGGATCGGCGCCAGCGTACCGCCCAGACCGTCTTGCGATTGCTGCGTGCCGGAAAGCAACCCGATGATGCGGCAAATCAAAGCGACAGCGAAGCGGTTTTTATTGACGGCCTGGATAATGAACCGGCATTCGCGCCCGAAGAAAGCAATATGATTGAGCGGGTGCTGGCCATTGGCGCCCGCGATGTGCGGTCCATTATGGTGCCTCGCGGAAAGATGATCTGGCTGGATGTGAAAGATACAGGCCCGACAGTGGTCGAAAAATTCTCCTCCGGACACGCGCGCCTGCCCTTGTGTGACGGGGATGCCGCCAATGTTATCGGCGTGCTGCATTTCAAGGACTTCTTAAACCATCTGTCGTCGCGTAGCGAACCGGACCTGGCGCATTTGGCGCGCAAGCCTCACTATGTGATAGAAACCATGCCTGCACTCAAAGTGCTGGAGGTCCTAAGAAAGTCGCGTGAACATATGCTGATCGTGGTGGACG
>DATGQC010000257.1:0-8024 GCA_035304425.1 Advenella sp. | reverse complement strand
TTGCTGATACAGACGGGCAATTATCCTTCCCTGGTCAGCGTCAAGGAAGACCCCATGCTCGCCAGCTATGTGCTGCTCAATCATGCGCTGCGTCAGGCCAGATTGGAAGAAATCAGTTCCTTGCATAGTCTACCCAGTTATCGGGCCTACTTTTTAGACAAGCATATCTCCAATAAATGGCTGACCCGTTTTGATATCAAAGAGACAGAAGTGGCGCATTATCTGGAAAAGCTGCTGAAGGAAGCGCCCTTGCAGCAAGAGCGTCTGATTCCAGGGTTAAAGAGAATATAAGTAGAAGCGTTGAGGTTCATGTCAAGGGTAGTGCAGACGTTTGCCGGCCGGCAGTTCTCCCGAAAAAGGTTCCTGTTATTGATGAAATAAGGTTACGGATATACCATTATGCAATCAACGTCTCCTTCCTTCGAATATTGCATCAATAAAGAGTAGCGCATGTGGATCCAGAAAGAATTTCAATTGAAAGCGCGTTCCAGAGGGTTTCATCTGGTGACCGAAGACATTGTGCGTCAGGTGCCGGACTTGTCCAGCTTGCGCGTAGGCATCATGAATGTGTTCCTCAAGCATACGTCTGCATCGCTGACGATCAATGAAAATGCCGATCCATCCGTACGGGTTGATTTTGAAAGTTATTTCAATCGACTGGTGCCGGAAGATGAGCCTTATTACACACATACGTATGAAGGCAGCGATGATCTGCCGGCACATTTCAAAAGCAGTCTGCTGGGGTGCGCGCTGACGCTGCCCATCACGAATGGTTCGCTTAATCTGGGGACATGGCAGGGCATTTATTTATGCGAGCACCGCAATCATGGCGGACCGCGAACGATTGTGGTGACTGTGCAAGGCGAGACGGGTGATTAATCTTGCCTGTAGTCTATGGGTGGCGCCCAGCGCTGCATTGTGCTGCGAGGGCCGCAGGCCGCTCTTACAGCGCATCGCCAGCAAATCATAATCACAATCGCCGTCGCAATTGCAATGTCTATGTCTATGTCTATGTCTATGTCTATGTCTATGTCTATGTCTATGTCTATGTCTATGTCTATGTCTATGTCTATGGCGATGGCGATGGCGATGGCGCATGCATGAGGCAATGTAAAACGGCAGCGTTGTTTGCACGCAGCCGTTTTAAACATGCCCGACCACGTGCAATCTAATTGGCTTTCAGCTTCAGATTGGTGACCAGCTCAGCATACCGGCTTGTGTCATCGGCAATGCGCTTACCCATTTGCGCAGGGGTATCGCCGATGGTTTCGGCGCCGATCTTGGCCATGTCTTTTTTGAAGGCATCCGACTGTATGATGTCCACCAGCTGTTTGTTCAGGTACGACACGGTCTGTTGCGGCGTGCCTTTAGGTGTAAGAATGCCGAACCAGGTGCCGGCATCAAAGCCCTTGAGGCCTGCCTGCTCAAGTGTGGGAACGTCGGGCAAGGCCGGCGAACGCGTGGCGGTAGTGACGGCCAGCGCCGTAAGCTTTTTTTCGTTGATGTAGGGCAATACGGTTGTGATTGTGTCAAACGACATATCTACCTGTCCGCCCAGCAGATCCGTGGTCAGCGGTCCGCTGCCTTTATAGGGCACGTGCAGCAGCTTGATATTGGACATCAGTTGTACGCGTTCGCCAATCAGATGCTGGCCGGTTCCTACGCCATTGGAGCCGAAACTGAGTTTGCCTGGTTCGCGTTTGGCCAGCGCGATTAGTTCTGCCACCGATTTTGCGCCGACCGCATTGTTGACGACCAGAACATTAGGAACCATGGCCACCGTCGTGACAGGCGCAAAGTCCTTTTGAAAGTCATAACGCAGAGAAGAATAGAACGTGGTGGCAATAGTGTGGTGGACTGCACCCATCAGCAAGGTGTAGCCATCGGGCCTGGCGCGGGCCACGTATTCGGCGCCAATGGTGGCGCCGGCGCCCGGTTTGTTTTCGATAATCACTGGCTGGCCGATTTTTTCTGCAAGCTGCTGGCCCAGTGCTCGCGCCAGCACATCGGTGGTGCCGCCGGCAGGGAAAGGGACCACCAATTTGACCGGCTGCGCGGGATAAGCCTGGGCCATGGCTGAAGTGGGTACGATCATTTGCGTTGCGCCGGCCAGCAGCGTTAATGCCAGCAAACCGGCTTTGCGCAGCGCTGCCCGGGGTTGTTCGATTGTTTGTGTCAATAGCATGTCTTCCTCCACCGTCGGCTTTATGCCGCGTTCTGTACTTTGCCGAGACTGCGGACGTGGCTGCAAACCGCTTCCGTAACCTGTGCCGTTGTTGCTGTGCCGCCCAGGTCGCCGGTATGCAGGGAGGGATCGGCCGTGACTTTTTCGATCGCTTGCATCAGAACGCCGGCGGCATGATGTTCTCCCAGGTGGGATAACAGCATCACCGCGCACCAGAAGGTGCCGATCGGATTGGCCAGCCCTTTGCCCATGATGTCGAAAGCAGAGCCATGAATGGGTTCGAACATGGAGGGAAAGCGGCGTTCGGGATCTATGTTGCCGGTTGGCGCAATACCCAGGCTGCCGGCCAGCGCTGCGGCCAGATCGCTCAATATGTCGGCATGCAGGTTGGTTGCCACAATCGTGTCCAGCGTTGCCGGTTTGTTGACCATCCGGGCAGTGGCTGCATCCACCAGCTCCTTGTCCCAGGCGACGTCGGGATACTCCCGGGCGATTTCAGCTGCGATTTCGTCCCACATCACCATGGCATGGCGTTGTGCATTGGACTTGGTGATGACGGTCAGCAGCTTGCGTGGTCGAGATTGCGCCAGGGCAAAGGCAAAGCGCATGATACGTTCGACGCCGGCACGAGTCATCATGGAGACATCGGTGGCGGCTTCCAGAGGATGGCCCTGGTGGACCCGGCCGCCTACGCCTGAATACTCGCCTTCGCTGTTTTCGCGCACAATGACCCAGTCCAGGTCGCGCGGCTGGCAGCGTTTCAGGGGAGCGTCAATCCCTGGCAGAATACGGGTAGGGCGCACGTTGGCGTACTGGTCAAGGCCCTGGCAGATTTTCAGGCGCAGGCCCCACAAGGTGATATGGTCGGCAATATCGGGGTCGCCTGCCGAACCGAACAGGATCGCGTCCTTGTCATAGAGCGCATCCAGGCCATCGTCAGGCATCATGACGCCGTGCTGCCGGTAATAATCGCCACCCCAGTCAAATGCAGTGAACGCGAATGAAAACTGGCCCAGCGTGTCTGCCAGTGCCTGCAGCACGGTCTGGCCTGCCGGAATAACTTCTTTGCCGATACCGTCGCCGGGAATGCATGCGATTTTGTACGATTTCATCTTCCATTTTCCTATCCATAAAGAACCTGCGCTTATTCTAGAAATATTCGGCGGTGCTAAAATGCGACAAAATTCACAGGATTTGTGCCTGAAAGTTGAAAATGGATGAAAAAAGACCCCCGTCATTCTGCCGATCTGTATTTTTTTGATGCGCTTGTTTCTGCCGGAAGCCTGTCTGCCGTGGCGCTGCGCCTGGGCGTCACGCCGTCGGCCGCGAGCAAGCGGCTGATTCAACTGGAAAAACGCCTGGGTATGACGCTTGTTAATCGCAGTACGCGTCGCATGAGTCCGACGGCAGAGGGTCTGGTTTACCTGGAGCATGCCAGGAGTATTCTGGCGCAGATCGAATCGCTGGACAGGGAGATGTTCCGGTTCAAGTCCGAACCCGAGGGGCTGATCCGGCTGAATGCGACGCTGGGATTTGGCAGAAGTTATATACAGCCGCTGGTGTCGCGGTTTGTAAAAAAATATCCCGCCATTACGCTGCAACTGTTTCTGACGCCTTTTCCGCCTGCCGTCAGCGACGATGCCTTTGATTTGTCCATTCAGTTCGGCAAGCCGCCTCACCAGAAGCTCAAAACCCGCCTGCTCGCGCGCAACCGCCGCCTTCTGGTGGCCTCTGCCTCCTATCTGGCGCGCACCGGCACGCCTTTGCTGCCGCATGATTTGCTCAAACACAACTGTATTGTGATCAAGCAGGATGAGCTGCCTTATTCAGAGTGGATATTGAGCAACGGCAATAGCACTGAGAAAGTGCCGGTCATGGGCAACCTGATTACCAATGATGGCTATGTAGGGGTGCAATGGGCGCTGGACGGCCATGGGGTGGTGATGCGCGCCGAATGGGACGTCGCCCGGTATTTGCGCAGCGGGCGCCTGGTGCAGGTGCTGGCCGATTACAATACGCCCAATGCCGATATTTATGCCGTATATCGGGAGCAGCCGCACACGACAGCGCGCATGAACCTGCTGCTGGACTATCTGTCGCGCAGCTTTGAAAATCTGAATCCCGGATCGAATATCACGGTGAATACGGGCTGGTAGAGCAGGCAACCCGCCCGGGAAAACGGCTGAGAACCAGGCGGCATCTCAGGTCGTCAGGTTTTCATTGAAACAGGCGATGACCGTTCGCTTTTCAACTGTGATATCTTGGCGGTTGAATTTCGTCTGTATTATCATTTAAAGTATCGACACGCGCCAGCCGGCTGGCCGACGGGCAGGCCAACTGCGGTTACCATAGGGTACGGACAGCCAGCGCTTTGCCGCAGGCTGAGAATCGGGCAGATTTCTATCAGCCTTATCGTTTGCTCAACCACAAAGGCATTGACCATGACACTTCTCTTTGCGTTTTTGCATCACGTTCTGGCTTTTGTGCTGGTTGCGGCACTGGCCATTGAGCTGGTGCTGGTCAAAGACCGTATCAGTATCGAACGTGCCCGACGTATCCTGCGTGCCGACGCCATTTATGGCGCGTCGGCAATGCTGTTGCTGGTCGTGGGCTTTCTGCGCGTGATCTTTTTTGAGAAGGGCGCAGCCTATTATTTCCACAGTCTCCCCTTTATTGCCAAACTGCTGCTGTTTGCCACGGTGGGCGTGCTGTCCATTTATCCGACCATGACTTTCCTGTCGTGGCGCAAAAGCCTGAACCGAGGCCGGGAGCCGGTGCTGGATCCGGCGGTTATCAAGCGGATTCGCAAGCTGATCCATTACGAACTGGTCTGTCTGGTGCTGATTGTGCTGGCGGCCGCCATGATGGCGCGTGGCATAGGCTACTGGGGCTAGGAGAGCAATCGTGTCAGACGCCGTGCCACGTGTGATGTCGCTTTTTGTGTACGGAACCCTGAAAAGCGGCTGTTGTAATCACGAACGTCATTGCTCCATGGCCCTGCACAAGGAAAAAGCCTGGTTATGGGGCCGGATTTATCATCTTGATCGTGATGAGGGCTATCCTATGGTGGAAATCTGTCAGCAAGCGATATTGGCGCGCGGTACCGACCAGCCCGGAACCGATGCATTGCTTGAGTGCGCGCCGGGCCCCATGGACCGGCCCAATGGCGACTGGGATCTGATTGAAGGCGAATTGATGCGGTTTGATCGCCCGGAACGCGACGTGCCGCTGATTGACTTGCTGGAAGAGTTTCGCGCCGACGGGCAGGGACTGTATGAGCGGGTCCTGACGACTGTTAATACCGCTGCCGGGCCGCAGGCGGCATGGACCTACATTCGGGAGCGCGAACACGATGGCCGCCGCCTGTATCCGGATGCAACCGGGACGGTGTGCTGGCGTCCCGCCGATCTTATTTCCTGAAGACGGCGTAGCTCCAGGAAATGTCGTTGCGACCCAGCGTGTCGTTTTTATAACTTTTCTGGTACAGCAATTGCAGTCCGCAAGTACGTGCAAGTGCGATGGTTTCTTCGTCCGGGATGTCGAACATGTGGCGCTCTGCCGGTACGGGGCCATGGCGCAGCGACATTGACATAATGCCGTTGCGCGCCAGCAAGGCGGTGCAATGCTGCATGGCTGGCAGCCGTTCCTGCTCCGTCAGATGCATCCACACCGCGGTCAGCAGAATCAGATCATACTGCTTGCCGCTGGCGCGCACCAGGGCCAGATCGGGCAGACTGTCTGCGATCCAGTTGATGCCGGCGCCGGCATGGTGCAGGTCGCCCTGTTCCCGCATGGCGGCAGTCGGTTCGACCGCATCAACGTGGTAGCCCAGCGCCGCCAGTGCGGCTGCGTCACGACCGGTGCCGGCGCCGATATCCAGTACTTTTGCCGGTGCGCCGGGGTAAAAGCCACGTACCGGGTTATGCACTTTTTCAAAAGTGACGCTTTCGTAGTCGGCGGCAAACCGTTGTGCCTTTTCTGCATAGCCCTTGCTGCCTGCGATTTCGACCATGTTCTTATGCCCATTCATGTATTGTGGATTAAGACAAGTGTATCGGATTGGGAAATTAAAATAGGGTTTTGTTTGATTCGTCCATATTATTGCTCCGCATTTCTTTTGCAGCAATTTCTTTTTTCCTGCCCGGAATTCTTTATACTTGTGCTGCTCTACATAATAAATTCTGCATATTTCAAATAGGTTATTACGTGAATAACTCTCACAACAGCAGTGATGGTGGCGATATCGTCGTATCCATCCAGGGGGTGGGGAAAACCTACAAAAGCGGTTTTACTGCCCTTAAAAATGTCAATCTGGATATTCGCCGTGGTGAAATCCTGGCCCTGCTGGGTCCTAATGGTGCAGGCAAAACGACGCTGATCGGCATCGTGACCGGCCTGGTCAACGCGTCCGAGGGCACGATTCAGGTTGATGGCGACGACGTGCAACGCGATTATCGACGCGTCCGTCCAAAAATCGGCCTGGCGCCGCAGGAGCTGTTTACCGATTCGTTTGAGACCGTATGGGACACCGTCACATTCAGTCGTGGCCTGTTTGGCAAGCCCGCAAACCCGGCGCATATAGAACGGGTGCTCAGGGCGCTGTCCTTGTGGAACAAGAAGGATAACAAGATTCTGAGCCTGTCCGGCGGCATGAAGCGGCGTGTGCTCATCGCCAAGGCCTTGTCGCATGAACCGTCGATTTTGTTTCTGGATGAACCCACTGCCGGCGTGGATGTAGAGTTACGTCACGATATGTGGAATCTGGTGCGCAAGCTGCGCGAACAGGGCGTGACGGTCATCCTGACGACGCACTACATTGAAGAAGCAGAGGATATGGCCGACCGGATTGCGGTTATCAATAACGGCGAAATCATCCTGGTGCAGGACAAGGAACAACTGATGGGGCAACTGGGCAAGAAGGAGCTGCATTTGCAACTGACGCAGCCGCTGGATGCACTGCCGCCAGCCATGTCTGCCCATCCGCTGACCTTGTCGGCAGACGGGCGCACGCTGGTCTATACCTACAACAAGGAATCGGAAGACAATACGGGTAAAAGCCTGTCCGACATGTTGCGTCAGCTGGGCGACGTCGGCATTGAGCTCAAAGACCTGCAATCGCGAGAGAGTTCACTGGAAGATATTTTCGTGAGCCTGGTAAGGAAAGATTCATGAATCTGTATGGCGTAAAAGCAATTTACAAGTTTGAGATGGCGCGGGCGTTTCGCACGTTGATGCAAAGTATCGCATCGCCGGTGCTGTCCACGGCGCTGTATTTCATCGTATTCGGCGCGGCTATCGGCTCGCGCATGGGAGAGATCGATGGCGTATCCTATGGCGCTTTTATTGTGCCCGGACTGCTGATGATGGCTTTGCTGGGCCAGAGTGTGTCGAATGCGTCATTCGGCATTTATATGCCCAAGTGGTCCGGCACGATTTATGAAATCATGTCGGCGCCGGTGTCGTATTTCGAAGTGATTCTGGGTTATGTTGGCGCGGCGGCCACCAAAACGCTGATTCTGTCGGTGTTGATTCTGATTACGGCCCGCTTCTTTGTGTCATACGACATCCAGCATCCCGTCTGGATGGTGCTGTTCCTGGTGCTGACGGCTATTACATTCAGCATGTTCGGTTTTATCATCGGCTTGTGGGCCGATGGTTTCGAGAAACTGCAGATCATTCCGCTGATGGTGATTACGCCGCTGACTTTTCTGGGCGGCGCGTTTTATTCGATTCATATGCTGCCAGGCATCTGGTCCAAAGTGGCGCTGTTTAACCCCGTGGTGTATCTGATCAGCGGCTTTCGCTGGAGTTTTTACGGCGTGGCCGATGTGAACCATTA
>DATGQC010000256.1:0-8546 GCA_035304425.1 Advenella sp. | reverse complement strand
CCCGTGTTCAACCGCATCGCCAACAGCTTTATCGACTCTTTTACCAAGCGGGCCGAGCAGATTTATGTCTGACGAGCAGATGACGATTACGGTTTGCTTCGCACAGTCAGCAAGCCAGGTCTGGCTGTCTTCGGTCACGTTACCCCTCGGCAGCACCATTGAACAAGCCATCGCAGCATCCGGCGTTTACCAGACGTGCAATATTAGCGCAGCGGATATCGCCGACACCGGCGTGTTTGGCTTGCGCAAACCACGCAATTATGTGCTTCGTCCGGGTGATCGGGTAGAACTGTACCGCCCACTGTCTTTTGATCCCATGGAGTCGCGGCGCCGACGTGCAGCCCATCGGAAAGCAGGCATTCTCAAGCGTAAGCATTTGAAAAAAAGCAAAGTAGCGTGGCAGGAGTACATGGGGAACGCGCCGGCAGATCACAAGAAGAGATCTGACTGAGAAGGGTCTGCATATAGAAGAAGGGCACTGCATATATAATGAGTGCCATTCAGGCCGGGCCGGCTTCGCGCCCGACCGGTCAGAGAATCACGCAAATGGAAACATCAGCCGGATGATACCAATCCGGTGTCGGGTATAACAGGAGACATTATGACCGCCCCCGTTTTATTTCAGGAAAAGCCTTTGGCCAGCCAGGGTCGCTACGGTATTGCCACGCTGAATCAGCCTGGCAAGCTCAATAGCCTGTCGCTGGAAATGTGCCAGTTGCTGACGGATCAATTGACGCTCTGGGAACAAGACCCTGCTATTGCATTTGTTATATTTGAAGGAGCAGGGGAAAAAGCGTTCTGTGCAGGCGGAGATCTGCACCAACTGTACGCCAGCATGCAGCAGAACGCTGGTAAACAGGCAGCCGACAACGTCTATGCGGCCCAATTCTTTGATGTCGAGTACCGGCTGGACTACCAGATTCATACGTATGGCAAACCCATCATCTGCTGGGGCCACGGCGTGGTCATGGGTGGCGGCATCGGGTTGATGGCGGGCACATCGCATCGTGTGGTCAGCGAATCCTCGCGGCTGGCCATGCCTGAAGTCACCATCGGCTTGTTTCCCGACGTCGGTGGCAGTTGGGACCTGAACCATCTGGCAGGTCGTATCGGCCGCTTTCTGGCAGCAACCGGCGCCATTTTGAATGCCGCCGATTCCCTGTTTACCGGCATGGCCGATTATTGTGTGCGTTACGCAGACTGGTCTGCCATTATCGCCGACCTGGAGCGCATAGACGGCACGCACATTAACGACAGGCGCCAGCTTGACCAGCGCATTCATGATGTGCTGGCACAGCACAGTGCGGCTGCAATGCTGACCCCTGGTCCGCTGCAAACGCACTATAGCCTGCTTACTGCGCTGTGCGCCAATCGGGACGTCGTCAGCCTGTATCGTGCATTTGCTGCTCTGGCCGAGCATAGCGATCCCTGGCTGGTTCGGGCTGCGCAGACCATGCTCAAAGGCGCGCCGCTATCGGTCGCGCTTGGCCTGACGCTGCAGGAGCGGGCGCTACACCTGTCGCTGGCCCAGGTATTTCAAATGGAATACAAGGCAGCGCTCAATTGCTGCGCTCACGGGCAACTGCAAGAGGGTATTCGGGCGCTGCTGATCGACAAGGATAAAAATCCGCAATGGCAGCCCGCCACAATCGAGCAGGTCACGCCGGCCGACATCGATACGTTACTGACGTCTCCGTGGCAGAATCCTTCGGACAACCCGCTGGCCGATTTAGGCCAGAGCAGGCTTGTCCAGTGAGTATGGAATAGTCAGCAGGGTAATCGGCGGACCATTTTCGTCTCCCAGGACAAGACGATTATGTTCCGCAGCTTCCAGCCGTACTTCAAACAGCAGGTAGAGGGTCTCATCCAGCGTTGCTGCATTGACGATCTGGCCGCTGGGTTCCCGCGTGTTCGTACTGTCTGTAATGTCTGTACCCGGCGTCACTGTCGCCGCAGACGGATTGTCACAGACGCCATTGAGCATCCGCCGTTTCAGTTTGCCCCGGTAATGACTGCGGGCGACAATTTCCTGGCCCGGGTAGCAGCCTTTGGTAAAGCTGACTGCCCCAATCGCGTCCAGGTTCAGATCCTGGGGAATAAACATTTCCTGGTTGGCTTTTTCCACCCAGGGCAAGCCCGCCAGAATATCCAGGGCCGCCCACTGCTCCGGGCGTCCGGATTGCGCCTGGCTTGTGTCAATAGCGGCGTCGCTGATCAGAATGCCGCGCTGTAGACCGGTTATGCCGGGCAGGCCGAGTTGCATCAACGATTCGGTTGCCGTGATCTGCCACGGCTCGCAGTGCGCCAACGAGGTGTCCGCGATCTTGTTATCGCCTGCCCAATATGCATACGGCGTCATGTTTGTGTCTTCTACCGTGACCTTGGCGCGCAAGATGAACATTCGCAAGCGCTTGGCAAAGCTCTCGGCGATATCGCTGCGCACCATCAGTTGGTAGGCAGTTTCCTGCGAAGCCTGCGGCTGCGCCGGCTGCCAGAAAATGAAACTGGCCAGCATGCGGCCTTTGGCGGTGCAATAGGCGGACAGCCGGGCCGAAGTGGCGGTGGCGGCCATCACGTCCTGGGTAAACTGCCCCTGCAGAAATGTCTGGGCTTCGGCGCCGCGAACCGTCAGGATGCGATAGTCGGGCAGCGGCGTGACATGCAACGGGGTATCCGGTGTGAATCCGGTTGGGGCTGTGGACATAAAATCATTCCTTTTCATTGCTGCGTGGCCCAGGCAACATGCCATTGGGTTCCGCTCAGATTCTCATCTCTGATATCGTAACGTATTGAATAGGGTTTTTGCGGCTAAACAATGAAGCGATCAGGGATTCCCGGGCGTGGGAGGCCGCCGTCAGCCGCCAGCGCCTGATACAATAGGCGCTCTGTAGAGGTCGGGCCCGCCGGATCATTATTTCACCCATGAAACTGTTCAAATATATTATTTTTTCGTTCTTTATTTGTGTCTTGCTGTTGGCAGCCGGTCTTGCCGGGAAAGTATGGCACTGGACGAAAACACCGGCTCCCATGAGTGCCGATGTCATTGATTACAGCGTGCCGCGTGGCAGCACAATTGCGTCTGTCGCCCGGGACATGGTTGCGGCGGGTATCCGGATCGAACCCTATCTGTTTGTCCTGTATGCGCGCTATACAGGCCAGGATCGGCAGCTCAAGGCCGGCGCCTACGAGGCGAAACGGGGCGATACGCCTGTGGATCTGCTGACGCGCATGGCTGCCGGACAAACCAGCAAAAGCCAGTTCCAGATTATCGAAGGCTGGTCCTATCGGCAGATTCGCGCGACGTTGAAGCGCAACCCGAATATTACCCACACGCTGGACAATTTAAATGATGCCCAGCTGCTGGAAAAGCTGGGCGCGCCCTACGACAGTCCCGAAGGCCTGTTTTTTCCGGACACCTATGTCTTTGTGCCGGGCGACACCGATATGGATATTCTCCGGCGTGCCTATGCCGAAGGCCAGAAACGTCTTGCCGCGGCATGGGATGCGCGCGACAGCGATCTCCCATTGAAAACGCCCTATGAGGCGTTGATCCTGGCTTCCATCATTGAAAAGGAAACCGGACACGAGCTGGATCGAAGACGGGTCGCGGGCGTATTCGTCAACCGTCTGGAAAAAAGAATGTTGTTGCAGACGGATCCGACCGTTATCTATGGAATGAAAGAAGCCTACCAGGGTGTCATCACCAGAAACGATCTGACAACCGATACGCCCTGGAACACGTATACCCGTGGCGGGCTGCCGCCCACGCCGATTGCCAGCCCGGGCCTGTTGTCGCTGCAGGCGGCGGTCCATCCCGAACGGCACAAGTTTCTGTATTTCGTATCGCGGGGCGATGGCACCAGCGAATTTGCCGAAGACCTGCGCGGTCATAATCGTAACGTCAATACTTATATCCTGAAGAAGGGCATACAATGAAGGGGTTCTTTCTCACACTCGAAGGCGTGGACGGCGCAGGTAAAAGTTCTCATATCGGCCATTTGCGCGAGTTGTGCGAGTCGCTTGGGCACGAGGTCGTCATGACCCGCGAGCCGGGCGGCACGCCCATCAGCGAGGCGCTGCGCGCCATGCTGCTCAAAGAATCAATGCATATGGAAACGGAAACGCTGCTGATGTTTGCCGCCAGGCAGGAACATATTTTGTCTGTGATTGGGCCGGCCCTGGCTTCCGGTAAAATCGTGATCAGCGATCGCTTCACCGATGCAACGTATGCGTATCAGGGTGGCGGACGTCATTTTCCGGCAGAGCGCATCCAGGTTCTCGAAGACTGGGTCCAGCAGCGCTTGCAGCCCGATCTGACCATCCTGTTTGATGTCCCGCTGGAAGTCGCGCGCGCGCGACTGGAGAACAGTCGCGAACAAGATCGGTTCGAACGCGAAGATAACGGCTTTTTCGAGCGCGTCCGGGCGGCGTATCATGCGCGAGTCAAGGCCGATCCTGCCCGGTTCTATATTGTTGATTCCAGTCGCCCCAAAGCCGAGATTGCGCAGCAATTGCAGGACATGTTGAAGACAAGACTGGCCCGGCATGCCGCGCAAGGATAATCATTCATGACGGCGATCACTTCCTTTTTCCCCTGGCAAACGGCAAGCGCGGGCAACTGGCTGGGCGACCGTGAACGGTTTGCCCATGCCTGGCTCATTTACGGGCCTCCCGGCATCGGCAAGCTGACCTTTGCGCGCGCAGCGGCGGCCAGCCTGCTGTGTGAACGTCCCAGCGGCGGAATGGCTTGCGGCATGTGTGAATCCTGCTCCTGGATTGCCAACGACGCGCATCCCGACCTGCGCTTGGTGCTGCCCGATAGACTGGCGCAGCAATATGGCCTGCAAGAGGCCAGTGCGGCGGCGGACGCATCGGAAGGGGCGGCGACAAAAAAAGCCTCGGGCGAAATCCGCATTGATCAGGTCCGGCAACTGGATTCGTTGCTAAGCGTCACTACGCATCGCAGCGGGATGCGCGTTATTATCCTCTTTCCCGCAGAGGCGCTCAATACCGCTTCTGCCAATTACCTGCTCAAGTCGGTCGAAGAGCCGGCGCCGGGGACCGTTTTCCTGCTGGTCTCGCATGCGCCGGATAAAGTATTGCCAACGCTCTTGTCACGCTGCCGCCGGCTGTGCCTGCCCATGCCCACGCGGGACGAGGGGGTGGCCTGGCTGCATGCGCAAGGGCTGTCCGATGCCGAAGCCGAAACCTGGCTGCATGCCAGTGGCGGGGCTCCGGTGGGCGCCTTGGCGCTGAGCCGTTCCAGTACTGAACCGGTCAGCTACTGGCTTGGATCGTTTGCACAGGCGCTGGCGGATCGAACCATGCCGGATATGGCAGATTACCTGCCCAAACTGGAAAAACTGCAGGCCGAAGAGTGGCTGGGGGCACTGCAGCGTCTTTTTACCGACTTGATGCTGCAAAGCAATGGCTTGCCATTGCGTTACTTCCCGCGCCTGGCGCCGTTCATCAAGGCCCTGGCCGCAGACATGAGCGCAACCAGGATCAGCCAGACCGCAGTATGGCTTGCCCGACAGCAGCGCATCGCAGACCACCCGCTCAATGCCAGGCTCTTCATTCAGTCTGTGCTGCAACGTGTATGCGTCACGTGCCTGTCGAAAAACGGATAATTGGAACTCGTTATGTTTGTAGACTCTCATTGCCATCTTGATTTCCCGCAACTGCAGGAAGAACTGCCGGCAATTCTCGATAATATGAAACGCAATCAGGTTAGTCATGCGCTGTGCGTCAGCGTGAATCTGCCGGATTGGCCACGGATAGTCAGCCTGATTGACGCACACGACAACCTGTGGGGGTCGGTCGGGGTGCATCCCGATTACGAAGATACGCCCGAGCCCGATGTCGATACCCTGTGCCGCCATGCCCAGCACAGGAAAATCGTGGCAATTGGTGAAACCGGTCTGGACTATTACCGGCTGTCAGAACCGCTGGACTGGCAGCGCAACCGTTTTCGTGTCCATATTCGCGCGGCGAATGAAACAGGGCTGCCGCTGATTATTCACACCCGATCCTCTGCTGAAGATACCTTACGGCTGATGCGTGAAGAGAACGCCGCGGGCTGTGGCGGCGTCATGCACTGTTTTACTGAAAGCTGGGACGTGGCCCAGCAGGCCATCGAGCAGAATTTCTATATCTCGCTCTCGGGCATCGTCACCTTCAAGAACGCCGTCCAGTTGCAGGAAGTGGCGCGGCTGGTGCCGCTGGACCGGCTTCTGATAGAAACAGACTCTCCCTATCTGGCTCCTGTGCCGTATCGTGGCAAGCGCAACGATCCGTCCAAAGTCATTCACGTTGCCGAAAAAATCGCCGAATTGCGGGAGATTTCCGTAAGCGAGGTGGCAGAGGCAACGACGAATAACTTTTTCAATTTATTCAAAAAGATACAATGATTATTTGCTATATTACTTTAAGTCTGGGATAAACAGTTGAGCGCGCTTGAATATTTAAATTATCTTAATTAATTCATAGCATTAGGAGATATATATGATGTATCACATGAAAAACCGGTTGATGCTCAAAAAAGTCATGCTGGCAGCCACATTGGCAGTCACAGTAAGCGCATGCGCGGCAAATGCAGGCAGCAGCAGCGGCTTATGGAACGATATCAAAAACGATCGCGCCAGTGCAGTAACACAGGCGCTGTCGCAGGGCGCAGATCCCAATGCGGTTAACGAAAACGGGGAGCTGCCACTGATCCAGGCTGTCCGCGACCAGTCGATGGGCGTATTCGATGCGCTGGCCGCCGATCCCAAGACTGATGTCAATGCGGTCAATCGCAGCGGAGAAACACCCTTGATGTATCTGGCCATTATTGGCGATCTGCCGCGCGCCCAGAAGCTCGTTGCCCGGGGTGCAAAGGTCAATCGCCTGGGATGGACGCCGTTACATTATGCTGCCTCCAAAGGACATACAGACGTGGTCAAATTTCTGCTGGGCAAGGGCGCCTATCCGAATGCACCGGCCCCTGACGGCAGTTCACCCCTGCTCATGGCGGTGACATCGAAAAATGCTGATACGGTGCGGGCGCTGGTTGCGGCCGGCGCTGATCCGCGGGCAATCAACCAGAAGAACGTGAGCGCGCTTGATATGGCCCGAAAAATCGGCAATGCAGAGGTGCTAAGCGCATTGGGTACAAAATAAGGACTGATGACCATGACCTGGTATTTGAAAGCTAGTTTGGCCGGCAGGCAATCCCTTTATGCGGCGATCGGGCTGGTGTGTGCACTGGCTGGCGGCATGGCGCATGCGGAGCAGAGCTATTGCGATAGTCCATGGCTGGTCCCCAACACACGCCTGTCTGGTTCGGTCGATGGGGCCACCGCAAGATTTTCTGTGCTGGTCAACCAGGTCAACCGCGTCAGCGCGAATCAATGTACGGCCCAGCTGACGGTTGATGCGGATGCGCCCATTGCCGGGCAAAGGGTGCAGGGCACCGGGCCCTTCACCCTGACAGTGGAGCAGGGCAGATCCACGTTAAATGGCTCTTTTGATGCCTCCGGACTAATGAACACGCTGATGAAGACATCGGTTCAAAGTACGCTGACGGGCTACTTCCTCAAGCCTGCAGACATAGTCAACCCTGGCGATACGCTGGCGCCGATGTCAGGCCAGTCCAATGTAAATCTGGCCGTCACCTTGCAAAATGGCATTCCGTTGAACCAGATTAACGTCAGCAATGCGTCCATTTCGACCGGTCCCCGGAAGGTCGGACAACTGCAAAGCCATGCCACATCGGCCGGAACCTTGCAATGTATGCCGGTGACCTATACGGCGACCACGTCCAGTGGTAATCTTAGCGGTGCGCCGGCTGGAAATGACAACGCAGCCAGATCGGGTACGGCGCAGGTCACCGATTGGTATTGCCCCGAAAAAGGGTTGACCATGGAATCGGTCATTACCCGAGGAAGTAAGAAAACGCGCGTCGTGATCAACACTATCCAGTGATTCGTTCGTGCTGCGACGCCTTGGAACACGTCACTGATAAGGCCCAAGGCATCATGTGCTATTGTTTGAAACATACATTTATTCCGTCCCTATTTAAATTTTGACGGGTAAAAACGGGGACGGATTAAGTTGGCGTTACACTTGTGCTTTATCTCATCATGTCAAGGAGACGATTTTGAGCCAGGATACATCCAGCAATCGCCAGCACGCTTTACCTTCCTATCTGAATTCGGAAGATCTGGGGGCATGGGGCATTTACCTGCAACAAGTGGATCGGGTCACGCCGTATCTGGGGTCACTGCAACGCTGGGTTGAAACACTCAAACGTCCCAAGCGGTCGCTGATTGTCGATATTCCGGTGGAACTGGACAATGGGACCATTGCTCATTTTGAAGGCTATCGGGTGCAGCACAACACCTCGCGCGGTCCCGGCAAGGGCGGGGTGCGTTTTCACCAGGATGTCTGCCTGTCGGAAGTGATGGCTTTGGCGGCGTGGATGTCAATCAAAAATGCGGCCGTCAATCTGCCCTTTGGCGGCGCCAAGGGCGGCGTGCGCATTGATCCCCGCAACTATTCCAAAG
>DATGQC010000255.1:0-2121 GCA_035304425.1 Advenella sp. | reverse complement strand
CGTATCGGCAAGCCCCTGGCGTTCTCCGATTGCGCGGCCGTTGGCATCGAAGTTGAAGCTACCCGCTAACAGCGCGCTGACCTTTCCTATTTTGGACATGAACACGTCACCATCATGACTTCTGTTGCCCCTTCCAGCCATCAGGCTGCCCAAAAACAGCGCCAGCACGACAACAAGCTGACCAAACGCATCATGCGTGAAGCCGGCACCGCGATCGTCGACTACAACATGATTGAAGACGGCGACAAAGTGATGGTTTGCCTCTCGGGCGGCAAAGATTCGTACAGCATGCTGGACATCCTGCTGGCCCTGCAAAAGCGCGCGCCCATTCATTTCGATATCATCGCGGTGAATCTGGACCAGAAGCAGCCGGGCTTTCCTGCGCATGTCCTGCCCGACTATCTTTCCCAACTGGGCGTACCGTTCCATATTGAGAACCAGGATACCTATTCGATTGTCAAACGCCTGATTCCGGAAGGCAAGACAACCTGTTCACTGTGCTCCCGCCTGCGACGTGGCATTCTATACCGCGTCGCCACCGAACTGGGCGCCACCAAGATTGCGCTGGGTCACCACCGCGACGATATTCTGGCAACGTTTTTCCTGAACCTGTTCTACGCGGCCAAACTCAAGTCCATGCCGCCAAAGCTGGTTTCGGATGATGGCCGGCATACCGTGATCCGACCGCTGGCCTATATTGCGGAAAAAGACCTGATTGCCTATTCCGAACTCAAGCAGTTCCCCATTATTCCCTGTAATCTGTGCGGCTCCCAGGAAAACCTGAAACGCCAGGAAGTGGGCCGCATGATTGCCGCATGGGAAAAGGAAAGCCCCAAGAAAGTCTGGAACACCTTCAAGGCATTGTCAGCGATTGCCCCGTCGCACCTGATGGATCGCAATCTGTTTGACTTTGCCGGTTTACGACCTACTGGCGTTGCCGACGAAAATGGCGACAAAGCCTTCGACGCAGACACCTTTGCCGATACGGGTGACACGGGTGACACGGGCGATACCGCGCAGGCCAATTTCGCGCAGGCAACTAACGACAATGACAATTGTCATGACCACCCGCCTGGTCAGAGCGCCCGGGCGCAGGCGGCAGGGCCCCTCACTTGCGAGAGCCCACCGCGCGCGCGCACGATTCGCATTCAATCACTGTGAGGCATTCCATGTCAGATTCGACTTTGCTGCACGCACCGCTGGGAAAAGAAACCCGATATCCCGAGCACTACGACCCTTCGCTGCTATTTCCCATTGCCCGGGATGCCGGGCGTGCGCACCTTAGCATGCAGCCGCACCCGACCTGGTATGGCGCCGATATCTGGAATGCCTACGAACTGTCCTGGCTAGATGCCAAAGGCAAACCGCAAGTGGCCCTGGCCCGTTTTTGCTTTCCCGCCAGCAGCACCCATATTATCGAGTCCAAGTCCTTCAAACTGTATCTGAACTCGTTCAACCAGACGACCATGGCCGACGACAAGGCTGTTCGTGCCCGCATGCAGCAGGACCTGAGCGCCGCCGCCGGCGCCCCGGTCAGCGTCACGCTGTTTGCGCCGGCAGACTTTGCTGACCAGACCCTGGGCGAGTTCGAAGGCACTCTGCTCGATACGCTGGATATCGAGGTATCTGCCTACGCGCCTGACGCCGGTTTACTGCAGGCCGACGCCACGCAATCCAGGCACGAGACGCTGCGCACCAATCTGCTCAAATCCAACTGCCCGGTCACCGGCCAGCCCGACTGGGGCAGCCTGCAAATCGAATACACCGGCGCCGCCATCGATCACGCGTCGCTGCTGCGGTATATTATTTCCTATCGCGGACATAACGGGTTTCATGAGCAATGCGCAGAGCAAATCTTCTGCGATATCATGCAAACTTGTGCGCCGGACACCCTGACTGTCTATGCCCGCTATACTCGTCGTGGCGGCCTGGATATCAATCCCTGGCGCAGCACACAGGCAGATTTCGCTCCTGTTGAAGCTCGCAACGCGCGTCAATAATTTCACTCATCACAAAGCTGGTCGTACGTATGAAACAACCGCCCTATGTCAGTGTCGCAGCCGCCTTCAGCAAGGGGATCGCCACGCAAATGCGTCCCTCTATGCTGTTTGCCATCATATT
>DATGQC010000254.1:0-6276 GCA_035304425.1 Advenella sp. | reverse complement strand
AATCCAGCCGAACAGGTTCTTATGCGTGGTCTTGCCGGTGGTCATGATCGACATGGTATGAAAAAAATTATCAGCCAGGCCTTCCCTCCATCTGCGAGGGAATTCGCTGTCCAGTCTGCGATCCAGCAGCGTAATGATGACCGTGGCAAAAAGAGCGAGAATCAGCAGCCAGGCAAAGGTAGTCAAGTGTCCGCTGTCGGACAGCCCCTCGATCATGTTTTCGAACGAGCCCGCGCCTTTGCTGGGCGTCATGATTCTCAGCCCCGAGTCATACCATGGTTGTGTAAACGCGATCGATTGCGCCCGCTGCCGGGTAATCGTGAGGTTGGTTACGGCAGCGTCTATCTCACCGTTGCCTATCGCCTCAATCAATTTGCGGTAAGAGGGATAGCTGCGATAGGTTGAGGACAGTTGCAGCTTGTCTTCAAGAGACTGCCACAGCTCGATGGCCATGCCGGCATATTGTCCGTTTTCCTTTATCACAAAAGGCGGGCTTTCATACACCCCGACCGTTACCGACTTGCCAGCAACGTGCTCTTGCGCCCGGGTAGCGCCGGGAAACAGGCCGATCACCAGCGCCAGGCTGACAATGCCCAGCGCCTTTCTTATCCATGTCAGGCAATCAGATTCGCATACACCGTATTTTTCCATGTCTCATCAATATTTATTCATCACGATTGGGGCGCCGGCTTGCCCAGAGGGCTGGTCCAGCGCGCAACGGGCCCTGTTCGGCAACGCTTATAACAAGATACTACTGCAACAGCAGTGCTCATGCCCAGCAGGCCGAGCCTGCGGTTTCCATGTTCCTTTATAAACCATATTCGGCGATCGCACCGGCCGCCAGCGGTTTGCAATGGTCACTGAACTACCGGGTATGGCAGAGCCGGCAGCATAGCAATAAGGCGCTGCCAGCTAAATGAGCGCGCGTCGAATCAAGCCTGAGCAGTGACGGGCCGCTTTCGCGTATTCGATTGCGCCTGTCATATACGGGTTGTCATAAACATGAAAGCGCTGTCTTGTCAGTCCTGCATCATAGCCCTGTTATAAAAATAGGCAGGCCACATTTGGCGGCACGCCCGCCAACGCCGTCGCCAGGGCCGGAAGAGGACCGCATGTTGCAATCAAGATTGACCCAATAGCTTGATTATGCTGATAAAAATAATTTTTACCTTATTTTTACGCCAATGTTTATACGATCTGCCGTGTCCCTTACTTTCGGATTGATCGTCCATGATGGAAACAACGCTTCTCTTTGTCTGCTCATTTGTCGCCTTGCTGGTGCTCATCTATCTGGTCTATGCCCTGTTGAACGCGGAGAAATTCTGATATGAGTCCCCAAGCCTGGCTTACCCTTGCTCTTTTCATGGCGGTGCTGACCGCACTGGCCCCGCCGGTCGGGCGGTTACTGGCCCGAATTGCACGCCCGGCAGCCACGCTGCGTCCGCAGCTATTTAATCGGTTCGAACGTGGCATTTATCAACTGTCCGGCGTGGATCCCACCGTGCAGATGGGTTGGAAACGCTATCTGCTGTCGCTGATGCTGTTCAATGTGGCCGGCGTGGCGGCCGTCTTTCTGTTGCAAATGACTCAACAGTGGTTGCCGCTGAATCCGCAGCAATTTGGCGCTGTATCTGCAGACTCCGCATTCAATACGGCAATCAGTTTTGTGACCAATACCAATTGGCAGGGTTACGGTGGCGAAACAACGCTGAGTTACCTGGTCCAGATGGCCGGACTGGCGGTGCAGAATTTCCTGTCTGCAGCGACGGGTATTGCCGTGGTGTTTGCATTGATCCGCGGATTCGTGGGCAAAAGCCAGGATCATATCGGCAATTTCTGGGTGGATATAACCAGGATAACGTTATATGCGCTGGTGCCGCTGTCAGTGATTCTGGCGCTTGTATTCGTCAGCCAGGGCGTGATCCAGAATTTTTCTCCCTCACTGGTCCTGGACACGCTTGACGGCGGGCGACAGACCATTGCCATGGGACCGGTGGCTTCGCAGGAGGCGATCAAGTTGCTGGGGACCAATGGCGGCGGCTTTTTTAACGTCAATTCTGCCCACCCCTTTGAAAATCCGGGCGCATTCAGCAATTTCGCACAAATGATCGCGATCCTGCTGATCCCTGCCGGTCTGTGTTTCTGCTTTGGACGCATGGTGGGGGATCGCCGGCAGGGATGGACTATCTACGCGGTCATGTCGGTTATTTTTGTAGTGCTGACCGTATGCGTGCTGCTGGCGGAGCAGCAGGCCAATCCTGCCTTGGCCGGCCTGGCCCTGGATCAGCATTCGCAGATGCTGTTGCAGTCGGGCGGCAATATGGAAGGCAAGGAAGTGCGCTTCGGGATTGTGGGCTCGGCCCTGTTTGCCGCTGTGACAACGGCAGCGTCTTGTGGCGCTGTGGTGGCCATGCATGATTCGTTCATGCCGCTGGGCGGCATGGTGCCGCTGCTGCTGATGCAGTTGGGCGAGGTCGTGTTCGGCGGAGTTGGCTCCGGTTTGTATGGCATGTTGATATTCGCCATCCTGGCTGTGTTCATTGCCGGTTTAATGATCGGGCGAACACCGGAATACCTGGGCAAGAAAATTGAAATGCAGGAAATGAAAATGATTGCCCTGGCCCTGCTGGCGCCGCCGTTTCTGATCCTGTGCGGCACGGGCCTGTCTGTTGTGCTGGACGTCGGCGTTGCCTCGCTGGGCAACCCGGGTGCGCATGGCCTGTCGGAGGTGCTGTATGCCTTTACCTCTGCAGCCAATAACAATGGCAGTGCATTCGCCGGCCTGTCTGCCAACAACGTCTATTACAACCTGATGCTGGCGCTGGCCATGTTTGCAGGGCGGTTCGCGGTAATTGGCGCAGTACTGGCCGTCGCCGGTTATCTGGCAGCAAAACAGCGGGCGCCTGTCAATGTGGGCACCATGCCCACCCATGGCGTCCTGTTCGGCGTTCTGCTTATTGGCGTTGTGCTGATCATGGGGGCGCTGACATACATTCCGTCGCTGGCCCTGGGTCCTATTGCCGAGCATGTGCAGTTGTTTTCAGTTCAGTCAGCGGAGTAACGCATGAGTAAAGTCTTATCAATGACAGTTGGCATTCAACCAGCGCAGGTGTTGCGCGACACCTTTCTGAAGCTGGATCCACGCATCCAGCTGCGTAACCCTGTCATGTTTGTGGTTTACGTCGGCAGCCTGCTGACGGCGCTCTACAGTATCGCCGGGTTCTGGTTCAGCGACCGGTCCGGTCACGGGTTCACGGTCGCCATCACATTATGGTTGTGGTTTACGGTGCTTTTCGCCAACTTTGCCGAAGCGCTGGCAGAAGGGCGCAGCAAGGCGCAGGCGCAAAGCCTCAAGGGGCTGAAAAAAAGCATGATGGCCCGCAAATATGTCGATCCGGTACGGCGCGATACCCTCATCGAAGTGCCTTCCGAGACGCTGCGCAAGGGTGATGTTATCCGCGCTGACGCGGGCCAGCTGATTGCGGCCGACGGCGAGGTGATCGAAGGCGTGGCCACCGTGGACGAGTCGGCCATTACCGGAGAATCGGCGCCGGTCTTGCGTGAGTCGGGGGGGGATCTGTGCTCTGTGACCGGCAGCACAAAAGTGCTGTCCGACTATCTGATCATCCGGGTGGTCAGCGACCCCGGTGAGTCGTTTCTGGATCAGATGATCCGCATGGTAGAGGGCGCCAAGCGCCAGAAAACGCCCAATGAAATTGCCCTGACGATACTGCTGGTGTCGCTGACCCTGATTTTCCTGCTGTGCGTCACGACCCTGTACCCGATGTCGGTCTACAGCGTTGTTGCGTCGGGCATCGGCCAGCCGATCAGCGTCATTGTGCTGATTGCACTGCTGGTTTGCCTGATTCCCACCACGATCAGCGGCCTGCTGTCTGCCATCGGCGTTGCCGGTATGAGCCGCATGATGAAGGAGAATGTCATTGCGCGCTCGGGCAAGGCAGTGGAGGCAGCAGGTGATGTTGACGTCTTGTTATTGGATAAGACTGGTACGATTACCTACGGAAATCGGCAGGCCAGCGCCTTTATTCCAAGCCACGGGGTGTCGCTGCCCCATCTGGCATGGCTGGCGCATGAAGCGTCGACGGCCGACGAAACGCCTGAAGGCAGAAGTATCGTGGCGCTGGCTGGCGCCATGCAAATATCGCTTGCCGATTCTGCCGGCGAGCGGCAGGTGATCCCGTTTTCTGCGCAGACACGCATGAGTGGGGTGGATATGACGAGCAACGGCGCTGTGCTGCGCATCCGCAAGGGGGCTGTGCAGGCGATTGAGCAGTATTGTCAGGCTCAGGGCAACGCCATGCCTCAGGATATCGCTGAACAGGTCCGGCAGATCGCGCAACGCGGATCCACACCGCTTGCCATTGCGGAAAACGCCAAGATTGTGGGCTGCATCGAATTGAAGGATGTCGTCAAGCCGGACATCCGCGAGCGGTTTGCCCAGTTGCGCACCATGGGAATCAAGACCGTGATGATCACTGGCGACAACCCTCTGACGGCGGCGGCGATTGCGGCTGAAGCCGGGGTGGATGATTATGTCGCACAGGCCACGCCCCAAACCAAGCTGGATATTATTCGGGATTATCAGAGACAGGGCCATCTGGTCGCCATGACCGGCGATGGCACCAATGACGCGCCGGCCCTGGCCCAGGCCGATGTGGCCGTGGCCATGAATTGCGGCACGCAGGCCGCGCGTGAAGCCAGCAATATGGTTGACCTGGATTCGGACCCGACCAAATTGCTCCAGGTTGTCAAAACCGGCAAGCAGATGCTGATGACACGCGGCGCGCTGACCACGTTCTCCATCGCCAATGATGTGGCCAAGTATTTTGCCATTATTCCGGCCGCGTTCGTTTCCGTTTATCCGCAGTTGGGCGTGCTTAACGTCATGCAGTTGCACTCGCCGGAATCGGCCGTATTGTCGGCGGTCATATTCAATGCCGTGATCATTATCGTCCTGATTCCGCTGGCCCTGCGTGGCGTGACCTTTCGCGCGCAAAGCGCCGCAGCGCTGTTGCGCAGAAATCTGCTGATCTACGCCGCTGGCGGGCTGCTGGCGCCTTTCGCGGGCATCAAGCTGATCGACCTGATGCTATCGGTACTTTGACACCGGGAAATTCCATGATGAAAATATTACGTTCCACACTTGTCCTGTTTTTGCTCTTGACCCTTATTACCGGCTTTGTCTACCCGCTGGTCGTTACCGGTATGTCTTATGCCTTTTTTCCCTGGCAAGCGCGCGGCAGCCTGATTGAAGAAGCAGGAAAAATCAGGGGCTCTGCCCTGATCGGGCAGTCCTTCACGAGCGAGCGCTATTTCTGGGGACGGCCTTCGGCGACGGCCGATCATCCGTACAATGCGGCTTCGTCCGGCGCCAGTAATCTGGCAGTGGCGGGGCAGGCTTACCGGCAGCAGTTGGCCGCCCGCGTCCGGCAATGGCGCGTTTCGCATGGCGATGCGCCGGTTCCCATTGATCTGGTCACCAGTTCGGGCAGCGGTCTGGACCCGGACATCAGCATTGCCGCGGCATACTATCAGGCGGCCAGAGTGGCTGGAGCCAGGTCGCTGACACTGCAACAGGTTCAGGATGTCATCCGCAAAGTTCAGCACAAGCCTGTTATGCTGTTCTTCGGCGAACCACGCGTCAATGTGCTGGCATTGAACCTGGCGCTGGATGACCGCTATCCCTGAATGGCCGCCGGTTGTTCAATCTGCGGCCCCGGTCTGCACTTGCAATGATCATGCCGCGGGCGGGCAAATGGCGCCACTCGCCGGTATGTGCTTACAATACAGATGTCATAATCGATTCATCCGATCCATTAACCTTGAACCATGGTGACTCCATACCGCAAAGACCCTGATCAACTGCTAGAGGAACTTGCCCGCGAAGAATCGCGCCGGGCCCGGGGAAAATTGCGTATTTATTTCGGGGCCAGTGCCGGCGTTGGCAAGACTTTTTCGATGCTGACGGCGGCCCATCAGGAATTGGCTGCCGGGCGCGATGTCGTTATCGGCATTATTGAGACGCATGACAGGGAAGATACCCGGCAATTGGCGCCATCGGTGCCGGCTATCCCGCTTGATGCCGTCCATTATCGCGACCGTGTTATCCAGGAGTTCGATCTGGATGCCATGCTGGCCAGGGCGCCGCAGATTGCGCTTGTCGACGAACTTGCCCATACCAATGCACCGGGACTGAGACACAGCAAACGCTGGCAGGATATCGATGAATTGCTGGGCGCAGGGATTGATGTATGG
>DATGQC010000253.1:0-2839 GCA_035304425.1 Advenella sp. | reverse complement strand
GCGGTCCTGCAGGCAGGACGCCTGTCGGCGGCGCAGACAACGTCGCGGCCGCCCTTGTAGAATCAGTCATAGTCACTCATCAGTCAGTGCCACCCCGCGAGAACGCCACAGGGTTATTGCCGGTCAATCTTCGGATCCAGCGCATCCCGCAGCCCGTCGCCCAGCAGATTGAACGCCAGCACGGTCAAAAAGATGGCCAGTGACGGGAAAATCGCCACGTGCGGCGCCAGCACCATGTCGGAACGGGCTTCATTAAGCATGGCGCCCCATTCGGGCGTAGGCGGCTGCGCGCCCAGGCCGATAAACGACAGCGACGCCGCAGTAATGATCGAAGTGCCGATACGCATCGTGCCATATACCAAAATGGGTGAAATCGTGCCGGGCAGAATGTGCTTGAAAATGATGGTGAAATCAGAAGCGCCAATACTGCGTACGGCTTCGATATATGTCATGTTTTTCAGGGACAGGGTATTGCCGCGCACCAGGCGGGCAAAAGCCGGGATGCTGAATACCGCAACGGCGATCACCACATTCACCATGCTGGGACCCAGTACTGCGATCACGCCGATGGCCAGCAAAATACCGGGGAATGCCAGCAACACGTCTGAAATACGCATCACGATACGTTCCCACCAGCCTTCGTAATAACCGGCAAGCAAACCCAGGACCGTGCCTACAATGGCGCCCAGCGCAACCGAAATGAAACCGGCCGCCAGAGAAATGCGCGTACCCATTACGATGCGGCTGAAAATATCCCGACCCAGCGAATCCACGCCCAGCCAGTGCAGCACTGATGGCGCCTGGTTAATGCGATCATAATCGAAATAATTCTCTGGATCGAAGGGCACGATCCAGGGCGCCAGAATGGCGATAAATACAAGTGCAATAATAAACAGCGCCGCGACAACGGCCAGATGCTGCTTGCGGAACTTGCGGATAAACTCCGTCATCGGGGTGCGGATGCGTTCCCGTTGTGGCGGCAGCGATTCTATCGGAGAAGAAGTTACGTGCGTCATATCTGTCCCGTTATTTGTAACGGATAGTCGGATTGATCACGCCGTACAGCACGTCAACAATCAGATTGATCAAAATGAATTCAAAGGAAAACAGCAGGACCAGTCCCTGAATGATTGGATAGTCCCGTGCCGAGACGGCATCTACCAGCAGCGTGCCCATTCCCGGCCAGCCAAAGACCGTCTCTACGACGATTGAGCCGCCCAGCAGGAAGCCAAACTGCAGGCCCATCATCGTAATCACGGGAATCAAGGCGTTGCGCAAGGTATGTTTGACGATAACGACTTTTTCAGACAGGCCTTTGGCGCGGGCGGTGCGCACGAAATCTTCCTGAATCACCTCTACGAACGAGGCGCGCGTGAAGCGCGCCATAATGGCCGCAACCGCTGCGCCCAAAGTGATGGACGGCAAAATATAGTGCTGCCAGCTGGTCGCGCCCACCGATGGCAGCCACCCCAGGTTGACGGCAAAAATCTGAATCAGGACCATGCCCAGCGCAAAAGGCGGAAAGGAAATACCGGATACCGCCAGCGTCATGAACAGGCGATCCGGCCAGCGGTTGCGCCACACGGCCGAGACCACGCCGATCACCAGACCGAAAATGACCGACCAGATCATGCTGGTAATAGTCAGCAGCAAGGTTGGCGTGAAGCGGGCAGCAATTTCAGTGAGCACCGGTCGCTTGGTCCGCAGCGATGTACCCAGATCGCCCTGGCTCAAATTGATCAGGTAATGGCCGAACTGCTGCGGCAACGGCAAATCCAGGCCCAGTTGCTTGCGTATATTCTGAACCGTCTCGGCATCTGCCTCGGGTCCTGCGGCAAGCCTGGCCGGATCCCCGGGCAGCATATGTACAAACAGGAAAACGACCACGCAGACCAGAATCAGCGTCGGTATCATCCCGAAAATCCGTTTAACCAGATAGGAAAGCATTTTTTGAATCCATTGGGCCGCGACACCCCAGGTGTCACGGCCATTTCATTTGCAATTAAACTGCGAAGCAGAACCAACTCAGTCCTTCAGGCTGACGTCCCTGAAGTAATAAGAAGCATCAGGCATCACATGAAAGCCATCAAGTTTTTTGCTGCGGGCCGCCACGGTATCGGCCGTATTCAGGAATATCCATGGCGCATCCTTATAGATCTGTTCCTGTGCATCTTTGTAGAACTTGGTTTTGGCTGCCTTATCGGTGGTCTTCAGGGCATCGGCCAGATCTTTGTCAACCTGGGCGTTTTTATAATAGGAAAAATTGCCGAAGGTAGGTGGCCATGAATCGCCCGCCAGCAATGGGCTTAGCGCCCAGTTGGCCTCACCGGTAGAGGCGGACCAGCCGATGTAATACATGCGCACCTTGGCGTCTTCCGGTTTCTGCACCGTTTCAACCCGTTGTACCCGCTGGCCGGCTTCCAGGGCCTCGACCGATACTTTTACACCGACCTGGCGCAACTGCTGCTGGATGAACTGGATCGCCTTGACCGATGTGCCATCGTTATAGGCGCTCCACAGCGTAGTCTCAAATCCTTGCGGGTAGCCGGCTTCGGCCAGCAGTTCGCGGGCTTTTTTCGGGTCATACGGCCACGGCTTCATTTTTTGCGAGAACTCGACCTTGCCCGGGACCACACCCTCGGCAACCCGCGCATAACCGTTGAATACCACCTTGTTCAGGGCTTCTTTATTGATCGCATAATTCATGGCTTCGCGCACTTTCGGATTATCGAAAGGTTTGACCAGATTATTCATGGCGATATAGCGTGCAATGATGGACGGCTCGGCAAGCAAATCAAGCTTGTCATTTTTCTTCAGGATAGCCGCCTGCTCATAAGGA
>DATGQC010000252.1:0-2543 GCA_035304425.1 Advenella sp. | reverse complement strand
GCTTCCCATGTGTGATCTGGGCGCCCAGCATCATGAAACTGTTCTGGCTGCCCTGAAAGCGCTCGGGCTGGTCAAATAATATAGGATTGAGAATATGCGTATGAATGCACGCTTTCTTGCAGTATCTGGTTTACTGTCACTCACCCTCCTGGCAGGATGTAATGTCATGGACGAAGTCATGGGTGAGACCGAACAGGTCGACTATAAAAGTACGGTAAGAGGCGACCCGCTAAGTCTGCCGCCTGATCTGTCTTCTTCACAGATTAATCCGGCCTACAAGTCGCCGGGCGGTTATGCATCAGCCAACGAATACAACAAGGCGGTGGCCCAGGCCAATCGCAATGCTGCATCCGGCGCATCGGTCCTGCCGGAAACGCCCGGACTCAGAATCCAGAGCTCCGGCGCGAACCGCTGGCTGGAAGTGAGCCAGGAAGCAGGGCGCGTTTACCCTAAACTGATCGATTTCTGGGTCGATTCGGGCTTTACAATCAATCGCGATAATCCTCAGGCCGGGCTGATTGAAACCGACTGGGCCGAGAACCGCGCAAAAATCCCTGGCAACCTGCTTAACCGCGCGTTGGGCGCGATTATCAATATGGTCGAAGACAGCGGCGAGCGTGAACGCTTCCGTACGCGTCTGGAGCGCTCCAATGGCAAGACCCTGGTGTTCATCAGTCACGAACGCATGGTCGAAACACCCATGGATCGCGACGGCACAACATTCAAATGGCTGCCGGCCAAGGAAGACCCGGGCCTGAATGCCGCGATGCTGTCCCGCCTGATGGTTTTCCTGGGCGCGACCAAGCAGCAGGCTGAAGCACAGGTGCGTCAAAGCGCTGCGGCGGCTGCCGCGCCAACGCATCCGGTCGTGATGGCCGATGTTGCCGCGTTGCCACTGCAAGTGGGCCAAAGCCAGGCCTACAATCAGGTAGGGGCTGCAATCAACTCTGCCGGGTTCACGGTGGATAATCGTGACCCGCAAGCCGGCACCTATACTGTTCGTTACCTGGATACGGACACGGGCGAGAAGCGCCAGGCATCGAACTTTATCAGCCGGCTGTGGGGCGATAAAGGCAATCTGACGCCGTTGCCCTACACGATTGTCGTCACTTCCGAGGGCAGTCAGTCTGTCGTGACGGTGCGCAACGAACAGGGCCAAACAGATAACAGCGCGACCGCGCGTCGCATTCTGACGGTTCTGGCCGAAAGAATGTAATCTGGCGTGTTCCTGATCGCGTTTTAATGCGCAGAAGGCCCGGCAAGTCATTGCCGGGTTTTTTCTTTCCGGCTATTGGTGTGCAATCACCCAGCCGTCATCCAGCCATTCCTGTAACAACGCCAGCGTTGCCGCATTGGCTTTTTTCAAATCGGTGCTGCTCAAGGCGCGCCTATCGGCGAGTTTTTTAAGCAGAGCGTTACTTTTCTGTTCCAGCGCTTCGCCGTTGATGAACAGGTCCGTGCCACGATAGATCATGCGGCTGCGGCGATCCAGCACCAGGGTGCCGTCGCCGTCGATGACGTCTTCAATGTCGACCATTTCTTCGGCAATCGGAAATACCGTCAGGCCATTGGGCTCAGTCAGCCAGCAGCCCAGAAAGCGTGCGGCCATGCGCTCGGTGAATGTGATTTTATGCACGGCAGCCAGCGCGCTGTCGATCAGTTCATCAGGCAGGGCCGCCGGTTCAGTGGTGGCGGCCAGGCGCTTATCCTGAAACATCCCTGCTAAATCTGGTCCCGGCAATGCTGGCGTGGAGTATGGGCCAAAGCCCAGTCCGTTGCGTGCGCTCAGTTGATCGGCCGCCACCTCCAGCAGTCCGCGCGCAAGTACAGCCAGAGACGGGGCGCGAAAACCGATAGAAACGGTAATGCACTCGTCCGATTCCGAGATGCCGTCGTGTGCGATATGTGGCGGCAGATAAAGCATATCGCCCGGCTCCAGCACAAATTCTTCCTCAGGTTCAAAATGCTGCAAAATCTTGCACGCAATGTCGGGAACCAGGGACAGATCTTTCTGCTGGCTGATGCGCCAGCGTCGCTGTCCGCGGCCCTGCAGCAGGAAAACGTCGTAGCTGTCGAAATGGGGGCCCACACCGCCGTTGCGCGAAGCCAGGCTGATCATGATATCGTCCAGCCTGGCGTCGGGAATAAAACGGAACTGCTGCATCAGCGCTGCGGTCGCATCGTCATGCAGGTCCACACTTTGCACCAGCAAAGACCAGTTGGGTTCAGCGATTTTTGGAAAGCGTGCGAACGGACCGTTTTCCATATTCCATTCGTCTTTTTCCTGCCAGATCAGGCGTGATTCGACATCATCGCGTTTTGCCAGCTTCTTCAACCCCGCCGGGGCTACGGGGCTGATAAAGCCGGGAATGGCTTGTCTGATCAGCAATGGTTTTTTTTGCCAGTACGTTCGCATAAACTCGGCCGGACTGCGTCCACCCAGCAATGTCAGGGGCGTGTGAATATTTTTGGATGTCATGATTCTCCGCCAAAGCGGTTGTGCAATTTGTACAAGGCGTCCAGCGCTTCACGCGGACTCATAT
>DATGQC010000251.1:0-7229 GCA_035304425.1 Advenella sp. | reverse complement strand
GCCAAAGAGATACCATTGAATTTCCAGCCAGCCATTGGAACTGTAATGGAATACCTTACGCACCACTGCGTTTGCAGCGCTAATGAGCACCACAACCAGTGTGAGCCAGATCACAACGCGGCCGACCGCAGTCATGAGCGCGTCAATAGCCCGGGAAAGAGTGAAGAGAAACTTCATTTGCTTTCACACCAAAAATAGGGAAAAAGAAGAGAAACAGCATACGCCCGTCTTGCCGGCCCATTTGACCATAAGGAAAAATAGCCGGCAAAACAGGAATTTTACATGGTGTTTTTATTTTTTGTTTCTCAATGCGTCCAGCATGAATGCATCGTAGCTGAACTCGGCAACGCCGAACCAGGGGTAAACGTCATTGCGGAAGGCCATGTAATCGTCATGGATTTTCTTGAACAGCGGGTCCTTTGCAGACAGCTCTTCATACACTTTGGTCGCTTCGGCAAACGAGGCGTCAAGCACGGCCTTGGGAAAACGCTTCAGAACACCGCCGCCGGCGATCAGGCGACGCAATGCCGCCGGATTTTTGGCGTCATACGTGCCGATCATTTCTTCGGTTGCCAGCGCACTGGCCTGCATGATGGCAGACTGATAGTGTTTAGGCAGTTTTTCGTACTCGCCATCATTCACGTACAGCGATACCTGAAAGCCGCCTTCCCACCAGCCGGGATAATAATAGTACTTGGCTACTTTGTTAAAGCCGAGTTTCTCATCGTCATACGGCCCAATCCATTCAGCCGCATCAATAGTGCCTTTTTCCAGTGAGGGATAAATATCGCCCCCCGCGACTTGTTGCGGAATCACGCCCAGACGGGAAAGCACCGCGCCGGCAAAGGCGCTGCAGCGCATTTTCAGGCCTTTTAGGTCCTCGACGCTATTGATTTCCTTGCGAAACCAGCCACCCATCTGCGTACCGGTGTGTCCGCAAGGAAAATTGACAATATTGAATTTTTTATATACTTCACGGGTCAGCGCAAGACCGTTGCCCGCCCGCATCCAGGCATTGTACTGGCGAGTATTCAGACCAAACGGCACCGCGGCGTCAAAACTAAGGGCCGGATCCTTCCCGTAATAGTAGTAGGCTGCGCTGTGACCACATTGCACTGTGTTGTTCTGAACGGCATCCAGCACCTGCAAAGCAGGAACCACTTCCCCTGCATGATGGACGCTGACTTTGAACTTGCCGTCAGTGGCTTCGGCCAGGTGTTTGGCAAAATTGACGCTGCCGTTATAGATCGCATCGGCGCTGGTTGGAAAGCTGGAAGCCAGGCGCCAGTTGATGCTAGGCGCGTCTTGCGCAAAAACGGGTGACGCCAATACGGCGCCACCCGTTGCGGCAACACCGGCTGTTGCCTGCTTAAGGAAGGAACGACGTTTCATCGTTGATGTCTCCAATGGGTATTGTGAGTAAGAGGGAAGCGAAACTTTTGGTTACCGGGGCATGCTACAGGAATTGTTATTTTTTTACTCTTAAGAATTACCCTTATTTTCCGGGCATGCCGAGCTATTTCAGACGTAATGGGCCGCCTGACAGGCGTTCAAATGCCCCGCCCCACCTCTCTTTATTGCGCTTGGAATAAATGAAGAGAAATAAAACCCACTGAGCATGGGAGTTGTTTTCTGTTTGTTGTTTTTATTACATATGCAAAGGATTTCAGCCAATCACGGGCAAGCAGGAACGCGAAAAAGCTCAATAGCTGCAGACTCGCGGCGTACACGCCGTTGCCGAACGTGCGTATTGAGCCTGGTACTGCGCCTCTGGTTGTGTCGCTTCACCGCTGGTCGGGCAACATTCCGGATGCCCTGACTAAGACTCAAACAGCAGCGCGTCAATCGGCCGGTTCAGGTCAAAGGTGTCAAATTGTTCCAGACCGAAATGGGCGGGATAGCTGGCCTGGGCAAAATACAACCCATCAGCCATGAAGGTAGGCGCAGCCACCTTGCGGTCACGGGCAGTCATCACCTGCGTCATCCAGTCTGGCGGATAACGCCCCTTACCGACATACAGCAGGCAGCCCAGAATATTGCGCACCATGTGGTGCAAAAATGCGTTGGCCCGGAGCGTGAAAATGAAAAATGCGCCCTGCCGGATGATATTGAGATGCTCGATGGTGCGAATCGGGCTGGCTGCCTGGCATTGCGAAGAACGAAAACTACTGAAATCATGCTGCCCGACCAGATACCGCGCCGCAGCCTGCATGGCATTCAAATCCAGCGGATGAAAATCCCAGCCTGCCCGGCCATGCCAGTGCGGAGACAGAATGCGTTCATTGCGGAGCAAATAGACATAGCTGCGCGAAGTCGCAGAAAAGCGCGCATGAAATTCGGCAGGTACTTCCTGCGCCCAGCGCACGGTTATATCGGGTGGTAAATGGGCATTGACCCCTCTGACCCACGACTCCATGCGCCTTTGTATGGTCGTATTGATATGTACAACCTGGGCCCGAGCGTGCACGCCGGTATCCGTGCGACCCGCACAGATGGTAGGCGTAGCCTCGCACGTAAACGCCGCCAGCGCCTTTTCCAGGGTGTCCTGAACCGTACGGCCGCCTGGTTGCGTCTGCCAACCCAGATATGGCCTGCCATTGTATGCAATGCCCAGCGCGATGCGCCTGGACACAGGCTCCCCATTCTGATTGGCGTGCTGCTCAGGAGCGGGTTGATGCGTCGGAGTCAGGTGCATCAAGATCCAGATTGATGGATTTGAGTTTCTGCTGGAACGCATCATAGCCGGGACCTGCAGGAATCCGGGCTTTCTGGCGCTGATCATAGCGCTGCATGATGAACAGGCCCACCACGATGACACCTAATATACCAAGCAGCCAAAACGAAATATAATTCGCTATCCAGGTGGGCAGTTCCATAATTATAGCTCTCCGACGCTGATTCGCAGCATGCGACGCAACGGCTCTGCCGCGCCCCACAGCAATTGGTCACCTACGGTAAAGGCGCTCAGATATTCAGGCCCCATGGACATCTTGCGCAGACGTCCTACCGGGATATCCAATGTGCCGGTCGTTGCAACAGGCGTCAGATCCTGCATGGTTTCGTCGCGGGTGTTCGGAATGACTTTGGCCCATTGCGTGCCTTCCTTGAGCATGTCGCTTATTTCATCAATGGACACGTCTTTTTTCAGCTTGATGGTCAGCGCCTGGCTGTGACAGCGCATGGCGCCAATACGCACGCACAAGCCATCAATGGGAATGGCCGCGCTGCCAAAGCCTTCGCCACGGCCCAGAATCTTATTGGTTTCAGCCTCAGCCTTCCATTCTTCGCGGGATTGACCATTGCCCAGATCCTTGTCAATCCAGGGAATCAGACTACCCCCCAGCGGCACGCCGAACATATCGCGCGGCAGCGCCGGATCCTGCTGTTTTGCCAGAACCTGGCGATCGATTTCAAGAATGGCAGAGGCCGGATCGTCCAGCAACGGCTTGACGGCCGCATTCAACTGACCAAACTGGGTGAGCAGTTCACGCATATGCTGAGCCCCACCGCCCGACGCTGCCTGGTACGTCATGCTGGTCATCCAGTCGACCAGGTCATGCTTGAACAGACCCGCCAAGCCCATCAGCATGCAGCTGACGGTACAGTTGCCGCCGACAAAATCGCGCACGCCTTTGCCGATAGCCGCATCGATCACATTGCGATTGACCGGATCCAGCACAATAATTGCATTGTCTTTCATACGCAGGGTACTGGCCGCGTCGATCCAGATCCCGTCCCAGCCGGCGTCACGCAATTTGCCATGGACCTGTGTGGTGTAATCACCCCCCTGGGCTGTCACAATAATAGGCAACTTTTTCAATGCGTCGATGTCATGCGCGTCTTGCAAGGGTCCTGCACCCTCGGCCCACGCCGGGGCCTTGCCGCCGGCATTGCTGGTTGAAAAAAAGACCGGATTAATAAAGGCAAAATCGCCCTCATCGCGCATACGCTGCATAAGGACGGAGCCCACCATTCCGCGCCATCCGACAAAACCCACTGACTGTGACATGATTCTTTACCTGATTCTGTGAAGCTGAAAAAATAATTTGCTAATAACGGCAGTTCATAAATAGCAGTCAATATCACTGGTTGAATATTGCTGACCGAATACAACTGCAATAGCGGATGCGCGCAGCCCGGTGCGCCATCCGCCATGATAAGTGACTGAATTTTATAACTATATCAGTTTAATGCCTTCAATACGGCATCACCCATTTGAGAAGTGGAAACTTTTGTCGTGCCGGCCTCGAAAATGTCGGCTGTACGCAACCCTTGCTCCAGCACTGCCTTCACCGCATTCTCCACGCGATCGGCTGCCGCGGCCTCGTTGAGCGAATAACGCAGCATCATGGCGGCAGACAGAATAGTCGCCAGCGGATTGGCAACATTTTTGCCGGCAATATCCGGTGCTGAACCATGACTGGGCTCATATAGCCCCTGGTTGGAGGCATTGAGCGACGCGGATGGCAGCATACCGATCGAGCCGGTCAGCATGGCCGCTTCGTCCGACAGGATATCGCCGAATATATTGCCGGTCACAATGACATCGAATTCCTTGGGCGCGCGCACCAGTTGCATGGCTGCATTATCGATATACATATGGGACAACTGGACGTCCGGATAGTCTTTGGCCACATCGATCACGATATCGCGCCAGAACTGCGATGTTTCCAGCACGTTGGCCTTGTCCACGCTGCACAATTTCCTGCTGCGCTTCTGCGCCGCTTCAAAACCGATACGCGCAATACGGCGCACCTCGGATTCAGCATAACGCATGGTGTCAAAACCTTCCTGCTCGCCCTTGAATTCGCCTTCTTCAACCACACGCACGCCACGGGGCTTACCGAAATAAATATCGCCGGTCAGCTCACGGATGATCAGGATATCCAGACCCGACACGATTTCCGGCTTGAGGGATGAAGCATTGGCCAGTTGCGGGTAAAGAATGGCCGGACGCAGGTTGGCGAACAAGCCCAGGTTTTTGCGCAACCCAAGAATGGCCTGCTCGGGACGATGCTCGCGCGGCAGCGAGTCATATTTCCAGTCCCCGACAGCGCCAAAAAGAATGGCGTTGCTGCGCTTGGCCAGCGCCAGCGTCGCTTCCGGCAACGGATGTCCGTGCAGATCGAAAGCCGTACCGCCCACGGGCGCCTGCTCCATGGCCAGATCCAGCCCCAGGGCGCTCAGCACTCGCTGTGCCTGCTCAACGATTTCGTGACCGATGCCATCACCGGGAAGAACTGCAATTGTATGTGTCATAACGCGTATTTCTCTTTGTTTGATATAGATTTATCGGCTCAACCCGGCACTGCCCTCGAGCCAGGGATGGCGCGCCAGACGCTCAGCTTCGAACTTGCGGATCTGATCGGAGCGCCGCAGTGTCAGCCCGATGTCGTCAAAGCCATTGAGCAGACAGTATTTGCGAAAGGCATCTACCTCAAATCCCAGTTCCCGGCCATCGGCAGCAATGACCACCTGACGTTCAAGGTCAATGCGCAGTTTATAGCCATTAAAGGCACGCACTTCGTCGAACAGGCGGGCCACTTCCAGTTCGGAAAGCACGATCGGCAGCAAGCCGTTCTTGAAGCTGTTGTTAAAAAAGATATCGGCATATGAAGGCGCAATAATAGCCTTGAAACCGTACTGGGTCAGCGCCCACGGCGCATGTTCCCGGCTTGAACCACAACCGAAATTTTTACGCGCAAGCAGTATGCTGGCGCCCTGATAGCGCGGCTGATTAAGCACAAACTCGGGGTTAAGCGGGCGCTTGCTGTTGTCCATGCCCGGCTCGCCATGGTCCAGATAACGCAGCTCATCGAACAGATTGGGACCAAAACCCGAGCGTTTGATAGATTTTAAAAACTGCTTCGGAATAATGAGGTCGGTATCCACGTTCTCGCGATCCAGGGGCGCGACCAGACCTTCATGAAGGGTAAATGCTTCCATGCTGTTATCCTAATTTTCTGACGTCGACAAAATGGCCGGCAATAGCGGCCGCGGCAGCCATGGCCGGGCTTACCAGGTGGGTTCTGCCACCCTGGCCCTGACGGCCTTCGAAGTTACGGTTGGAGGTGGAAGCGCAGCGCTCTCCCGGCTCCAGACGGTCGGCATTCATGGCCAGGCACATGGAGCAGCCCGGTTCACGCCATTCGAAGCCTGCGTCCACAAAGATCTTGTCAAGCCCTTCCTTTTCGGCCTGTTGCTTGACCAAACCGGATCCGGGCACCACCATGGCCTGAATCACATTGGACGCCACGCGGCGACCGCGCGCCACTTTTGCTGCAGCACGCAGGTCTTCGATCCGGGAATTGGTACAGGAACCAATAAACACCCGGTCTACCCGGATGTCTGCAATTGGTGTGTTGGGTTTGAGTCCCATATACTGCAGCGCGCGCTCCATGCCATTGCGACGAACCTCATCCTTTTCGCGATCCGGATCGGGAATGCGATCCTCAATGGAAAGCACCATCTCGGGCGATGTGCCCCAGGTCACTTGCGGGCGTACCTGACGAGCATCGATATCAATGATTTTGTCGAACTTGGCATCGGCATCCGAATGCAATGTTTTCCAGTAGCCCACCGCCTGATCCCACAAGACGCCCGTAGGCGAGTAAGGACGGTTCTTGAAATACTGAATCGTTTTATCATCTACAGCGACCATGCCCGAACGAGCGCCGGCTTCAATCGCCATATTACATACAGTCATGCGACCTTCCATAGACAGGTCACTGACGGCCTTGCCGGCAAATTCAATTGCATGGCCCGTCCCGCCTGCCGTACCGATGACGCCGATGATATACAGGACCAGATCCTTGGCAGTACAGCCAAAGGGCAGATCACCGTTGACGCGGATCAGCATGTTCTTGTTTTTTTTCATCAGCAGCGTTTGCGTGGCCAGTACATGCTCCACTTCCGATGTCCCGATGCCGAAAGCCAATGCGCCCATGGCCCCATGGGTGCTGGTATGCGAGTCGCCGCAGACCACGGTCATGCCGGGCAAAGTGGCCCCCTGTTCCGGTCCGATGACGTGCACGATACCCTGACGCAGATCGTTCATGCGAAACTCGGTGACGCCATAGGTCTCGCAGTTTTTGTCCAGCGTATCAACCTGCAGTTTCGAAACAGGGTCACTGATGCCCTGGGCCCGATCGATGGTGGGCACATTATGGTCGGCCACAGCCAGATTGGCCGAAAGGCGCCATGGCTTGCGTTCAGCCAGCGCCAGGCCT
>DATGQC010000250.1:0-7976 GCA_035304425.1 Advenella sp. | reverse complement strand
ATCAGGCAAGTATGGTCCGGATAGGTGGCTGCCGTAGTTTCAAAAATATCGGCCAGCGTCTCGTTCTGCAGGAACTGCGGCATACAGGGCCCGCGCAAAATAGAGAGATTGGGGGTAAACACGTGGGCTCCTTGCGCCTGGGCAATCAGATAGTCTGAAAAACCGCCTTCATCACGCGACCATCTTTGAAAACAGCCATGGTATGATGAGGTATCAATAAGTGACAGCAATTATGAAGAATCCGAACTGACGGGCCACTTAATAAGCAGCCTGCGTATTCAGAGCGCACGCGCCACTTGTTTCTATCTGTTTCATCGTATATTTTTATCATGCCGTCGCGTGATTGCCCGACGCCTGTTTTAGTTCTTTTTTTAGTCTTAACTGCCCTATTTGTATGTTCAATCCTTCCCGCGATCAGGTGCGCCAGTTTTTCACGGAAACCTGGGCCAAACATCGTCAGAATAAAATCCTTACGCCAATGGAGTCCATGGCGCTGACCTGGATTTTGCAACACCCGGAGTACCACGCCGCGCTGGAAAACCCGGATGCCGCCCAGCAGGAATTTTCGGTGGAAAAGGGACAGGTCAATCCGTTTTTGCATTTATCCATGCACCTGGCCATCAATGAACAGGTATCCATTGACCATCCGCCAGGCATTCGCGGTATCTATGAGCAATTGGCTGCCCGCAGTGATGAGCATCACGCCATGCACGAAATCATGGAATGCCTGGGCCAGGTCATCTGGGAATCACAGCGCCTGGGCAAACCGCTGGACACCGACCATTACCTGGAACTGCTGCGCCAGCATTCAACCAGGCATTGACCCCGCCGCTACGCCGCAGCCGGTCGCCCCTTTTCTGGCATGCCCTCTCGCGCACGACGCAGAATACGATCGTACCGGCACCCCGGCTCGCATGGATCGAATCGTTCAGTCCATGCATTGGCCTCTTATCATTGGCCTCTTATCATCGGGCGCTTATATCAGGCTCTGCGCGCGACGCAAAACGGACTCGATGCCACGTGTCTATCGGGCGGGCCCGAACCACCCGCCACTGCCGCCAAAACAAAAAAAACCGGAATATATATTCCGGTTTTCTCTTGTCAGGCAGTCGCGCAGGCTGAGCGCGGCAACCCTTTCATATAATTGCACTATTCCGATTGTGATAACCGGCAGCGCAATTATTTACGTTTGTGCGTCAGGGGACCTTTCTGTGCAGAAAGCCATGCAGCAATATTGACGATATCGGCAGAACCCAGTTTCTTGATTTCGTTGCCCATGATCGGATTCTTGCGAATATTAGCCGAATTCGGCGCGTTGCTGACGCCACGCTGATATGCAGTCAGCGCATGAACCAGGTAGTCATCGTGCTGGCCCGCCAGAATGGGATACATTGGCGCAATGGTTTTGTCGCCGGCTGCACCGTGACAGGCCACGCAACCGTTTTTCTCAAATGCGGCCTTGCCGGCAGCCAGATCTGCCGCCTGGGCAGAAGCCATACCCACGAGTGCGCATACGGCACCTGACAATAAAATAGAGACGCGTTTCATATCAGTTCCCGGATTATTTTACTTGAGAGAAATAGGCGGCAATATCCAGCATATCCTGATCAGACAGGCTTTTTGCGATAGCGACCATGGAAGGGAAAGTCCGGGCACCGGATTTGTACTCTTTCAATGCAGCAACAATGTAATCCGCATTCTGGCCCGAAATCATGGGAACCCGATAGACTTCGGGAAAGCTGGCGCGGTATTCAGGAATACCATGACAACCAATACACATGGAAATTTTACCTTTGGCAGCTTCGATGTCTCCCTTGGGAGCACCGGCTTGCTGGGCAAATGCCTGACTAAAGAAGGCACAGGGAACCACAATGGCGAGCGCAGCAACTGAGCGCTTGAAAGCGGATAACTTCATATTTTGCTCTTTTGTTAGCGAATGTCGATAATGAACGTACCGCAAGACTGCCGGCGGGTCGATCAGCTTTAAAGCTTCAGATTGTACGACATAATTGATCTAGATTAGGTTAGTATTGGGGTTCCTATGCTCAAATCATCCCTATTTTGTTGCAGAATTGAAATGAAACCCAGCCAATCTCCATCGAATCCAAGCCGCTTTGGCGGCACTGAACGTTATGTTGCGACCGACGATCTCAAACTGGCGGTCAATGCAGCCCTTACGTTGCAACGCCCCCTGTTGATCAAGGGCGAGCCTGGTACGGGAAAAACCATGCTGGCCGAAGAAGTAGCCACAGCCCTGGGCTATCCGCTGCTGCAATGGCATGTGAAATCAACCACCAAGGCGCATCAGGGCTTATATGAATACGATGCCGTCTCTCGCTTGCGCGACTCGCAACTGGGCGACGAACGGGTCCGCGACATTGCCAATTACATCCGCAAGGGCGTGTTGTGGCAGGCCTTCGAGTCCGCTGTGCCGACCGTGGTGCTCATCGATGAAATCGACAAGGCCGATATCGAATTTCCCAACGATCTGTTGCGCGAGCTGGATCAAATGGAATTTCATGTGTATGAAACCGGTCAGACCATTCGCGCCAAACATCGCCCGCTGGTCATCATCACCTCAAACAATGAAAAGGAATTGCCCGACGCCTTTTTACGCCGGTGTTTTTTCCATTACATCCAGTTTCCCGACCGCGACACCCTGCGAGAAATCGTCAAAGTCCACTACCCGGAAATCAAAACAGATATTCTGCGCGCCGCGATGGATCATTTCTTCATGCTGCGCGATGCGCCGGGCCTGAAGAAGAAACCCTCCACATCGGAATTTCTGGACTGGCTGGCCCTGCTGCTGGCCGAAGACATAGACGCAGCCCGCATTGATGCGCATGCGGCAACCTCGGTTCCCGTCATGGCCGGCGCGCTGCTCAAGAACGAGCAGGACATCAGCCTGCTGGAGCGCCTGTCGGGCCTGGCCCGTCAGACACGACGCTCATGAACCAGCTGGTTTCGGGGTGACAAGCAAACCATGTTTATCGACTTCTTCTATCACCTGAAAAATCACAAGATTCCGGTCTCGGTCAAGGAGTACATCACCTTGCTCGAAGTCCTGCGAGAACGCGTCATGCCGCCCTCGCTGGATGACTTCTATCATCTTGCGCGCCTGACACTGGTCAAAGACGAAACCCTCTTTGACCGCTTTGATCAGGCCTTTGCCCTGTTCGTTAAAAATCTGCCGGCCACCCTGCCTGCCGGCCCCGAGATTCCATTGGACTGGTTGATCAGCCAGATGCAGAAAAACCTGACGCCGGAAGAAAAAGCGGCGCTGGAAAAGCATGGCTGGGACAAGCTCATGGAGATGTTCAAGGAGCGGCTGAACGAGCAGAAGGAACGCCATGCAGGCGGCAGCAAGTGGGTGGGTACCGGCGGCACGTCCCCCTTCGGCAATAGCGGCTATCATCCGGAAGGGATCCGCGTTGGCGGCCCGTCGGCGGGAAACCGGACCGCCGTCAAGGTGTGGGAAGAACGCCGTTTTCGGGAATATGACGATCAACAGGAACTGGGGACGCGCAATTTCAAGGTCGCCCTGCGCCGCCTGCGCCGCTTTGCCCGCGAGGGCGCGGCAGAAGAGCTGGATCTGGATGACACCATTCGCAGCACGGCGCGCAACGCCGGTTTTCTTGACGTCAAAATGGTGCCGGAACGGCACAATGCAGTCAATGTGCTGATGCTTCTGGATGTCGGCGGCAGCATGGATGATCACATCGCGCGGGTTGAGGAATTGTTTTCAGCCTCGCGTACCGAGTTTCGCAATCTGGAAGTCTGGTATTTTCACAATTGTCCCTACGAACGTTTCTGGCGTTACGACGCAGGGGGGCGCCGTGTCTATACCGACACCTGGGAACTGTTACGAACCTACAATGCCAACTGGCGTGTCATTTTCGTTGGCGACGCCACCATGAGTCCATATGAAATTGTCCACCCCGGTGGCTCGGTGGAACATTACAACAAGGAGGCCGGCGCCGTCTGGCTGGCCCGCATCCTGGATGCCTGGCCCAAGGCCATCTGGCTCAATCCGGAACCGCAGGCCTACTGGCAGTACCGGCAGTCTATCGATGTCATCCGCAATATCATGCAAAACCATATGTATCCGGTCACCATGACCGGTATTGAAGCTGCCATGCGGCAATTGTCAAAATAATCTTTTGCCGGCGCCTGCGGCGCGGTCTGGCGTTTTTACCGCTGACGACCACGTCGCCAGATCTGTTCCTGGCGGACAAATAGATTCCGGTACAGTGCGCCCTCTTTTCAATCTACGCCCAATATCACCGTATCGGGATCGATATGGACCCAGATTCGATCTCCCTTGCGCAAGGGCGCTGGCTGATCCTGCCCGGCAACGGTGATCAGGCACACATCGGGAGCGATCTGCACCTCAAGCTCCTGCTGCTCTTGCACCCGCCGCGTATTGCGAATGGACCCGCAAAATACATTCTGCTGCACGGGTTGCTGCCGGGCAAAGCGGATAGCCGGCGCTTTGATAAGCAGATAAACGGCCACGCCTTTTTTCAGACCCAGCGCCAGCGTGCTGGCGTGCGTGATATTGACATTGACGTGCATAGCGTCGTGCAGCCTGACGGTAATTGCATCGCGAATGCCATCGCGTTCAATAGCAGCGACCACGCCCTGCAGGTGATTGCGCGCGCTGGTCTTACGCAGGGGTAAGGGGCGTGCAGCCAGGCCACCCACCGCATCAAGTTCAACGTCGGGCTCGACGGCATGGTCCTGTTGCCTGCGCAATTGCTCATAATACTGCAGCAGCGCCTGCCCTGTTTCACTGAGCTGCGTTCTTCCGCCACCACGCCCGCCCTTGGCCGCAATGATCACGGCCTGCCCGAGACGCGTTTGCAGATTACGCAGCCTGTCCCAGGCGGTTTTATACGTGACCCCTGCTGCTCTGGCCGCTGCCGTGATAGAGCCCAGCCGCTGCACATGGCCCAGCAGTTGCAGATCGCGTTCATCGGCCAGTTCGCGCTGCTCAAGACCAAAACCGATAGCCGTGCGCACATTCAGCCGCGGGCCAGCGCCGCCGGCAGTGGCGGCAGCGTCTTGCGGACTAGCCGGATTCGTGGCGTCTGCCACTTTGACCCCTGCTGATCGCGGCATAACGGCGCCCCTTGTGGAACAACCACCCTGCTTGCTCATACGGTATCCCGCTCACGAATACTGCCATTGTGTACATGCAGCACCAGATCACCGAAGACGTCGACATCCTTTGGATCGTGGGTAACCAGGATAAGCGGAAATTTCAACTGTGATTGCAACTGGCAAATCTCCTGGCGCAAATGCTGCCGTAAATGGGTATCCAGCGCAGCAAAGGGTTCGTCAAGCAACAGCAGGCGCGGACGACTGGCCAACGCACGGGCCAGGGCCACACGCTGTTTCTGGCCTCCTGAAAGCTGTTCCGGATAACGATCGGCGTAAGCGTTCATATGCATTTTATCCAGCCAATAATCGGTTTGCTCCCGCCAGGCATTGCGCGCCGGATTGAACAGACCACGCGTCAGGCTGAAAGCGACATTCTGCCGTACCGTCAAATGGGGAAACAGGGCGTAGTCCTGAAACAGATATGATATCTGGCGCTCCCGCGATGATTTGCTGATGCCGCCAACGGAGTCGTATAGGGTCTCGCGATTGAGAACAATTTTACCGGCATCAGGCGCGACCAATCCGGCCAAAGCGCGCAAGGTCATGCTCTTGCCTGCTCCGGAGGGCCCCTGTATCACAATGCGGCGGGCCGACGCAGAAAACGCCACATCAAGAGTGAACCCATGATGCGGATGCTGCAGTTTCTTGCGAATGGATACCTCAAGCTGAAAGGATGTCATGAATGCATTCCTGCCGCAAATTTCCAATGGGCCCGCTGTGACGCTCGATTCGATATGCTGTGCTCATTGCAGCTCCAGCCGGCGCGGCGCCAGATAGCGGGCAGAAAACAGGATAATAATACACACAATGGAGATCACCACCACAATGAAATTGGCCTGCGCCTGCGCCCCGGACTGCACCGCCGCGTACACCGCAATGGAAAGCGTCTGCGTCTTGCCCGGGATATTGCCGGCAATCATAAGGGTCGCGCCGAACTCGCCCAGTGCCCGCGCAAATGCCAGCAACAGGCCGGCAAGAATACCGCGCCAGGCCAGGGGCAGCGTCACCCTCAGGAACAAGGCAAATTCCGAAAGACCCAGTACGCGTGCAGCGTCTTCGTAATTTCTGTCGATGCCTTCGAATGCGGCCCGGGCCGGCTTGAACACCAGCGGAAAAGATACCACGGCCGCCGCCACGACGGCGCCCTGCCAGGTGAAAATCAATTGTATGCCAAACCATTGGTCCAGATAACGGCCCAGCCAGCCATAACGCCCAAGCAACACAATCAGATAATATCCAAGAATGGTGGGTGGCAGCACCATGGGCAGCGTCAGAATCGTATCCAGCAGATCGCGCCCGGGAAAGGAGCGGCGCGCCAGCAACCAGCCCATGCCGATACCCAGCACAAGATTGATCAGAATTGCAAAACCCGCGACCTTCAGGGAAATGAGCAAGGGAAGCCAGACAGGTTCCATGAGTATTCAGTTAATTTTGATGAAAAACACAAGCGTGATAACAATGCGCCAAATGCCTGGGCATTACCTCATGCATTATCACACACGCCTTGCCAGATCAGGCAGCGCCGGCAGCAAAGACAACAGGCAAGCGCCGGAACAGGCAACTCTTGCCCGGCGATTCGAACACTCAGGGTTTCCTGAAGCCCGCTGCCGAGAAGATAGCCTGAGCCTGGTCCGAACCCAGGAACTCAACAAAGGAACGCGCTTCAGCTACATTCGCAGACGATTTGACGACGGCAACCGGATAGCTCACAACCGTATCGATGGGTAAAGGCTGCACCACCCTGACCTTGTCGCTGCGCACGGCTGCATCAGTGGCATATACAAATCCGGCCTGCACTTCACCGCGCGACACGTAATCCAGTACCTGGCGCACATTTTCGGCAAAAATGAATTTTGGCGTCAATCTTTGCCACAGACCGCTTTTTTCCAGGCCTTCCCGGGTATAGCGCCCCACCGGTACGCTGGCAACGCTGCCCACCGCAATTTTAGTGACAGCTGAGGATTCCAGACTGTGCAGATCCCTGACCTGATCATCCGATGACGACGGAACGATCAACACCACCTCGTTGCGAACGAAATTTTTGCGTGTCGCCTCGTCGAGCATGCCTGCCTGAGCCGCGTCGTTCATTGATTTCTGATCTGCCGATGCAAACACGTCAACCGGCGCGCCCTGGCGAATCTGTTGTAGCAAGGCGCCGGAAGCGGCGAAGTTATACTGTATGGCGATCTCCGGATGAACCTTGTTAAAGGCTGTTGCGACCTCTTTGAAGACGTTGGTCAGGCTGGACGCGGCCGATACGGTCAGCGTGCCCGCATGGGCGGCCAACGGGGCGATAGCGAGAATCAGACCAATACCCAGCGCGCGCGTCAGCGCATTGCCGCGAAAATATGTTTGTTTCATGATTTCCTGCAGAAAATAAAGTTACGACGACACCGGAAGATCATCGCCTGATGATGACCACCCCTGTGACAAAATCAAAGACCAGAACCGATATATAGCAGATTATATATCGAATTTCATATGTGTCCACTCTTGTCATCTGTCATGCCAAGGGCAAACAGCCGTCATGGCGCTATCGCGGCCAGCGTCGATCCCGGGGCGCCTGCCCTGCGACCCGGTCACCCGGGCGAACCCGCAAGCAGGGCAACCGCGGGTTTTCTGCCTAGACGTTATCGAATAATGGCAGACGCGCCTAAACTGCGTTGGCCCGTTGCACGGCATCGGCCCATTTACGAGCCACCTGCCTTGCGGTTGCGCACGTGGCATCGTGCGTGGCTACCCGAACCGCCCGTTCCAGCAACTGAATATCGGCTTCATGCTGTCTGGCAACATGTGGGTCTTCAAAAAAGATC
>DATGQC010000249.1:0-3288 GCA_035304425.1 Advenella sp. | reverse complement strand
GAGGTGACAGAGAAAATCCGCACCCTGCTCTGAAAGCCCAATGCAGCTGGCTCGTACGGCCTGCATTGTGCCAAAGCGCAGCAATTCAGACCGCAGTGATGCACGGGCGACCTGCGCAACGAGTGATACCCGGCAACAACTCACGCATTTTGGTAAACTGGCACTTACCTGTAATCAAATTGACCTGGGAAAGCTATGATCACATTACACCATCTGGAAGCCTCACGTTCGTTCCGCATCATCTGGCTGCTGGAAGAGCTTGAGCTGAGCTACCAGATTGAGCGTCACGAGCGTCATCCGGAAACCATGCGAGCGCAGAGCTCCCTGAAGGCAGTGCATCCCCTGGGAAAAGCGCCTGTGCTCTGCGACAACGGCTTTACCCTGATCGAATCCGGCGCCATTATCGAGTATTTGCTTAACCGCTATGACAATCGCGGATTGCGTCCACCTATCAGCTCTGAAGACTACCTGCGCTATTCGCAATGGATGCATTTTGCCGAAGGTTCGCTCATGCCGCCGGCGCTGCTCACGCTGGTGCTCAACAAAATGGCCAATGCCCGCGTGCCCTTTTTTGCGCGCTCCATTGTGAAAAAAACCGTAAACGGCACACTCGAGAGCTTTGTCATGCCTGACCTGAACGTCAAGCTGGATTTTCTTGACACCGAACTGGGCAATACCGGCTGGTTCTGTGGCAGTCACTTCAGTGCCGCCGATATCCAGATGGGATTCGCGCTGCAGGTTTTACACGGTCGAGGTCTCGTGGGTGAAAACCTGCTCAACCTTAAAGCTTTTCTGGAAGCCATTCGATTGCGGCCGGCTTATCAGCGTGCAAAAGAAAAGGCAGGCCTGCTGACGCTGTCCCTGCCCGGAAAAACGGAAGCCCAGGAGCCCGTGGTAGCGCCACCGGCCGACACCACGAGTGCAACAGAGTCCACCGACGCAACCCGATAGAAGTCGCTTTGCACAAGTGACGCTTTAACGACGGCGCAAAAAAGCGATCGTCATACATAAGTAATGATGCAGACGCGGCGGGAGCGGGAGCTGACGCAGCCCGCCAGCACCGCCCAATTACAGTATTGCAATTGCAACGAGCCCACTCACAGGGCCTGAATGGCTGGAGCATGAAACAGTCAGCCGGCCCTCGCCCTTCAGGTTGGCTCGTCCGGCCGTTCCAGCCCATATATTCTGCACAGGACATCGTGCCCGTGCAGCATACCGGCCGATCGGCTTTACCAGCGCACAGGATCAGGGCGCATGTTCACGATAAAACACAAGGCCATTGATCACTCGCCAATGCGCACCCCCATTGATGACGAGACCGTCTCAATGACCCAGATAGGCTTTGCGCACGTCATCGTTCACCAGCAGATTGGCGCCCGTGTCGGCCAGAACAACACTGCCCGTTTCAAGTACGTAACCACGATCGGCTACCTTCAACGCTTTATGAGCGTTCTGTTCCACCAAAAACACCGTCACGCCCTGATCACGTATGGTCTGAATAATTTCAAAAATCTGCGCAATAATCAGTGGCGCAAGACCAAGCGTAGGTTCGTCCAACAGCAATAAGCGCGGTTTGCTCATCAGCGCCCGGCCAATGGCCAGCATCTGCTGCTCACCGCCCGACATCGTGCCTGAACGTTGCGACGCCCGCTCTCTCAGGCGGGGAAACAGTTCGAATACATGATCAATACCCTGCTCTATCTCTTCACGCGGCAGGAAAAAGCCGCCCATTTTCAAATTATCCAGCACGGTCAGGTCTGGAAAGACGCGACGCCCTTCCGGCGACACCGCGATACCCCGGCGCATGATCAGCGATGTGGACTCGTTGGTAATATCCTGATCCAGAAACCGGATCGTGCCTGACGAAGCCCGTGGATTGCCACAAACGGTCATCAGCAATGTGGTTTTCCCGGCTCCGTTGGCGCCGATCAGCGTGACGATTTCCCCTTCATTGACTTCAATAGACACCGCATTGAGCGCCTGGATGGCGCCATAGTGTGTACTTACATTGTCCAGTTTCAGCATCTTATTCTTCTCCCAGGTATGCCTTGATGACCCGAGGATCAGCGCGTACCTGTTCGGGCGCCCCGGTCACGATCGGCTTGCCATGTTCCATTACCAGGATTCTGTCGGATATGCCCATAATCAGACTCATATCGTGCTCAATCAGCAATACTGACAAATCAAACTCGTGACGCAGACGATTGATCAGGCCTGCCAGATCCTTCTTTTCCTGTGGATTGAGCCCGGCTGCCGGTTCATCCAGCAACAGCAAAGTCGGCTTGGTGATCATGCAACGCGCAATTTCCAGCCTGCGCTGATGACCATATGCCAGCGTGCCGGCTTCGCGATTCGCATACTCGCGAATACCCATGAAATCAAGCCAGAACAGCGCTGCCTCCAGGGTCTTGCGCTCTGCGCGGCGGTACGAAGGCAAATTCAGCAAACCAGCCAGAAAATTGGACTCGTGCTGGGTATGCTGGGCCACCAGGAGATTTTCCAGCGCCGTCAGCGTCTTGAACAATCGCACGTTCTGAAAGGTGCGCACCACGCCGCGCTGGGCCACCTTGTGGCTGGGCAAACCGGTCAGCGCCTTCCCATGCAATTGAATACTACCCTCTGTGGGCTTGTAAAAACCACTAATGCAGTTAAAAACCGTGGTCTTGCCAGCGCCATTCGGGCCGATAATGGCAAAGACCTCGTTCTTTTGCACTTGCAGGCTGACCGAATCGACAGCCAGCAGGCCGCCAAAACGCATTTTAAGAGATTCAACACGCAGGACTACATCCGTCATTTTCCAATCTCCACATGAGGACGTTTGACCGGCAGCAGACCCTGCGGACGCCAGATCATCATCAGCACCATCACCAGACCAAATATCAGCATCCGATATTCGGCAAACTGACGCGCCAGCTCAGGCAATACCGTCAATGCGATGGCTGCCAGAATCACGCCGATCTGCGAGCCCATTCCACCCAATACGACAATGGACAGGATCAGCGCTGACTCAATAAACGTAAAGGACTCGGGATTAACCAGGCCTTGGCGCGCCGCGAAAAAAGCGCCGCCAAAGCCGGCAAACATGGCTCCCAGGGTAAACGCGGACAATTTGATTTTTGTGGGATTCATACCCAGGGACCGGCAGGCGATTTCGTCTTCACGCAACGCTTCCCAGGCACGGCCGACGGGCATGCGGATCAGCCTGGCCGATATAACAAATGTAATTACCGCAAGCACCAGCGCCATTAGATAAAGATAGATCACCACATCTACGGTTTCGAACTTCCA
>DATGQC010000248.1:0-6081 GCA_035304425.1 Advenella sp. | reverse complement strand
GACGGACTTCACCGAATACCTGACGTTTCCCACCGCTGGCGATTTGCCAAAGGCGCGACTGAGTCCGGACGGAAAAGTGCTGGCAGTGGCAGAGGACAATAGATATATACGCTTGTGGAGCCTGGAGAAAAAACGGCCGATAGGGCAGAAGATTACCAACGATGTGCTTGGCGGCTATTTGAATTTTTCCGCCGATGGTCAATTCCTGTTCGCTACCGCCCCCCAAAAAATTGGGATTGAAAAGGGTATCGCTATGTATGACACGACCACTGGTGTGCCTGTTGTCATGCCGTTTGGAATCAGCCGGATCAGCGATATTGAGATGATGCGTAGCGGCAAGGATATTCTGACGCTGGATGTCAGATCTGATCAGGTGGTTCTGAATGTATGGGCGGTGCCCAATGAGTTGCTGGCGCCTGCACAGGAGCTGGCGGATCAGACCGAGATCTATTTCGGCAAAAAATATGATAGTGAGAGCGCTGCGGTCATTGATTCGCCCAGCAGCGGCCAGCGGCCTGATTCCTGGTTCTTCAAGGACCCCTATGTACGTCCGCCCGTACCCGGTTCCTCCAAGCCGTTGACCGCCTATTTGGATAAATATATTCCGGTTCGCGGTGATTCGCAATTGAAGCTGATCGATCGTTACTGGCGTTTTCATCCGATGGCCAGGGCAGCGCTGGCCGTTTATTACAGCCGCAACAAGGATACCGCTTTTGTCGCGCGCAAACTGAGTCATATGGTTCGTTTGCAGTTGCGTCGCGTCAAGGACGAAAGTGTGAGGCAGAAGACCATGACCCTGCTTGAGCAGGCGCAGCAAAACGTGCAGGAGCATCCATAAATGAAATTATCGCGCCGTACAAAAAGCATTCTGGTCATGCTGGGTGGACTTGCAGTCATCGTGCTGACCTGGAACGGTCTGGGGCAGCACTATCCGCAGATCAATGAATGGTTGTATCTTCCCGAAAGACTGTATCGTACATTGCGAACGTTGATGGGATCCGATCCGGTGTCGTCGTCGTTGCCGCCGGAAAATTTGCCATGGCAACTGACACTGGTCAAAATCGTCGTGACGCTGGCGTTGCTGGCAGGGATGTACCGGATCGCCCAGAAACTTTTTGTTGAGTACTATACCCAGTTCAGGCTGTTGTTCAGGCGTAACCAGGTGCTGGTGATCGGCATCAATCAAAAGGGCCGGGCATTGCTGGGCGATCTGAGGCGCACTCACGATACAACCGGGGTGGCGATCGAGCTGGACCCGGATCACTGTAATGCGGGGGCGCTTCGCAGAGACGGCCATCTTGTTTATTTTGGCGATGGTACGCAAAGCGCGGTGCTTCAGGATGTAGGTATTCGCAGCGCGCGATTCATGATTTGTTTTCTGGATAAAGAGCAAACTACCATCAACGTAGTGCGGGCGCTGCATCAGATCACGCAAAAGCATCCGGGGAAATATCAGGTGCGATGTTTTCTGCATATCGGCAACGCCAAGGTCAGCGCCATGCTGCAGCAATCGGACTATTTCGAAGATGAAAGGAAAAACGGCATTGATCTGCGCTTTTTCAATCATCATCAGATGATTGCACGACAGTTCTTTGCACGGCTTCCGTATGACTATGCCCAGCATATGCGTGACCCGGATGCCACATTCCGGCTGATTGTTTTTGGCACCGGAGAAACGGCCAAAGCTTTGCTGGTTCAGGCATTGCAGGTGATGCATACGATCAACCCGGTGTCGCCCGACATTATTGTGTATGGCGCTGACGCCGAACAGGCCGGCAGGCAATTGGCGGCTGAGTATCCAGGGGCCTCAATGGTGTCATCGATCAAATTTATGACGTTCGATGGCGCCTATGATCATATTTTGAATGAATTTGTCGTTGATCCCCCGCCTCATCTTGTTCCGGTGGTGATAGTGGCATTTGATGATGATTCAGCCAATCTGAAACTGTCGCTTGAAATATTGCATGCCACGCCTGCAGCCGCGTTTCGCGTGTTCGCGTTGAACTATCACAATGACGGTTTGAATGCCCTGCTCAAGTCCCGGCAAAGCCGATTGAATCGCCTGAGCTTTTTTGGCAGTCTGGAATCGGTGTGCCAGGTGGAGCTGATTACACAGGAGCGTCTGGATATAACGGCGCGCAGCATTCACGAAGATTATCTGCAGCAACTGTCGCCGCATCCGGGTTCGGCCAGCGAAAGCGACGCCTACAAGCAATCATGGGACAGCCTGAATGAACAAGCCAAGGACGCGAACCGGGCGCAGGCCGATCATATTGCCTATAAACTGGCCATGTGCGGGAAGCTGGTGGCGACGCATGAGCCGGGCGCTCGCATGCAGGCGACCTGGTCATTTACTGCTGATGAGGTGGAGATGTTGGCGCAGGTGGAGCATACACGCTGGATGGCACAGCGTTATCTGGCGGGCTGGCGCTATGGCGCCCAGCGTGATGACCGGCGTCGTTTGCATCCTTCTTTGGTGGACTGGGCAATGCTGCCGGAGGCCGAAAAACAGAAGGACCGGGACGTCGTGTTGCGAATTCCCCACCTTGTGCGAGATGCCGCGGAGCCAAACCAGGCGCCTGGGCTTGCCGGTGGCGCGCCCGGATGACGCTTTCGGTGTATATTGTGCGAGTTCCCGGCGCGTGGTGTGAACCCGTTGCATTGTGGATCGGCAGTGCCGTTGCATGGACAGCGGGCTTCTGACGGTGTCCTGTGACGCCGTTGTCAACGATGGTAAGCATAAGTTGTGGTAACCGATAAATCAGAAGTAAAGGCGCCTGTGTTATTGCAGGCAAGCAATCTCAGTCGCAAAGACCCGTTGAACGGTCATATATTGCTGCATCCGGTCGACTGCACCGTCAGGCGCGGTGATCGCATCGTCTTGTCGGGCGCTTCAGGTTCCGGTAAAAGTGTATTCGTGCGCACCCTGGCCTTGCTGGACAAGCCCGATGCCGGCGAACTCGTTTTGCACGGCAAGCCGGTGCAACCGGCCGATGCCTGTCGCTACCGGGCTCAGGTCGCCTATATCCGGCAAAGTCCGGTGTTACTGCAGACCAGCGTCGAAGGCAATCTGACCTTTCCTTTCGGACTTGCCGTGAACCGGGATAAAAATTATGATCGGCAGAAAATTGAGCGTTTTCTGCACGCCATAGACCGGCCCGGCGCTTTTCTGGACAAGGATTCGGGCACGCTATCCGGCGGAGAGAAACAACTGGTTTGCCTGTTGCGCGTATTGCAGCTGGATCCCTGTCTTTTGCTGCTGGACGAGCCCACCTCGGCGCTGGATGAGTTCACGGCGCAACTGGTGGAAAAGCTGATAGAGCACTGGATGCGCGTGAACAATCAGCAGACGGCGACGCTGTGGATCAGCCACGATGAACAGCAAAAGGCCCGCGTGGGCAATCGTTTGTGGCAAATGCAAAGCGGTCGCCTCACGACCGATGAGAAGCGGGAGGGCGCGCATGAATCTTGAATATATGGAAATATCGGTTGGGGAAATCGGTCTGGCGGCAATGCTGATCCTGGCCAACGGGCTGATTTCCGTGCTGTTGCGATTAAAGCTGGAAAGGCAATTGCTGATCGCTTCTGTAAGGATGGTTATACAGCTGTTTGCCATTGGGCTGATTCTCAAATGGGTGTTTGCGGCCGACAAATGGTATATCGTGCTGGCGATCATGACTGTGATGACCGTGATTGCCGGGCTGGCCGCCAGAAACCGCAGCCGTATTCGTTACCGGGGCATGCAGTTCGATGCATTGTTTTCCATATGGATACCGTCCTGGCTGATCATGGCGATTGGTCTGGTGTTGATCATGCGTATACAGCCTTGGTATTCCCCTCAATATGTGATTCCGGTGCTGGGTATGATCATGGGCAATACCCTGACTGGTGTGTCGCTGGGGCTGGATCGTGTTACCAGCGAACTGACGCAGCGGCGCGATCATGTCGAGATGATGCTGTCGCTTGGCGCCAGCGGCTGGGAAGCCTACCGCGAAGCGGCACAGACTGCGGTGCGGGCAGGAATGGTGCCCACCATCAACAGCATGATGGTTATCGGGCTGGTCAGCCTGCCTGGCATGATGACCGGTCAGATCCTGGCGGGACAGGATCCCGAGCAGGCCATCAGGTACCAGATCCTGCTGATGTTTCTGCTGACGGCCTCTTCGGCTATCGCATGCGTGCTGGCTATTTTGCTGGTTTATCGGCGCGTGTTCAGCCCGCAGCATAATTTTCTGTACTGGAAGTTGCACGAATCCGCCTAGCTATAGCTATCACGTATGTGTTCGGGGTGGCGGCAATGGCCACAAAATACCAGGTAACGAAGCCGGTTTCAATCCCTCACAATAAATGATTAGTCGGCCGTCACGCGGCCCAAGTCCGACATTGTCCGGCTGTAAGTTTCCAGGAAGGAAACCTGCAGCCGGATTTTTTATGCCTCTTTACAATGCCCGGCCGGCGAGACCCGCGGCAGCGGCAATTCATTTGTGATCATTTGACTCGTGATTAAGGGTTTTCCCCAGATGGCTGGTGAACACAACTTCTATACACTGTATCCATAATATAGAAATAAATCCATATTATGGATTTTATCGATTTAACAATGCGCTCAGGCCCGTATCGTTGCCGGCGCCCAGCCATTCTCTTTATTACGTTATTGACTATCTTCCGGAGACAAACCTGTCATGATCTACCATCGTCGCGCCTTGCTGGCCTCACTGATTGCCTGTGCCGGCCTGGCCACCGTTCCTGCCCTGGCCACAGCGGCAGACGCCTATCCCAGCCAACCCATTACACTTGTGGTTCCGTTTCAGCCTGGCGGCGGCACAGATGCCGTTGCTCGCAGTTTTGCCAAAGCCGCAGAAAAGCACTTTCCCAAGGGCATGATCGTGCTTAACAAGTCTGGTGCGGGCGGCGCGGTAGGGTGGAAGTACGTGCTCAATCAGAAACCCGATGGCTATACGCTGGCCGTGGTGACGGGTGAATTTGTTACCTTGCCGCTGCTGAATTTGTTTGACCGTTCTTACAAGGACTTCACGCCGCTGGTTCAACTGAACGCCGACCCGACGACATTGGTGGTGCACAATGATTCGCCTTATAAGTCGGTAGAGGACTTCCTGGCTGCCGCCAAAAAAAATCCTGAGGGAATGAACGTGGGCACGCCGGGCACCGGCGCCGTGTACGATGTCGCGCTTAGCGCATTCGAAGTCAAGTCGGGCACCAAGGTCACGCATGTTCCCTATCCCGGATCAGGGCCCTCGCTGTTGGCGTTGCTGGGCAAACAGGTGGATGCGGTGGCCACCAGTCCCGCTGAAGCGGCCGAATACGTTCGCAGCGGCAAAATGCGCCTGCTGGTGGTCATGAACGAGGAACGCGTGCCGGAGTTCAAGGACGTGCCCACAGCAAAAGAAAAGGGAATTGATGTCTCCTATGGCACGTGGCGCGGCGTTGCCGGTCCCAAAAATATGCCGGCAGAAGCGGTCTCGGTGCTTAAGGCGGCATTTGAGAAAGTAGCGCAGGATCCCGAACTGATCCAATCCATCAAGCAGCAGAACCTGGGCTATGCGTATGCCGACGGCGAGGCATTTGCGCAGAAAATGGCAATGGAAACAGAAGGGTACAGCAAGGTTCTGAAAGAGCTGGATATCAAATAACCACGCCGGTTTTCAGAACTTACATTTGACATATCGCCCCAAATCGAAGGGGCCAAGGAATTGTTATGACCGAACCCACTCCCTATCGTTACCCTAATCCGAAAGAAGCATTGAAAGATATTGTCGTGCCCAACGCCGTTCCCGAAGACGAGCGGATCTGGGTTCCACAGGCGCCTAATGTATGGTTTCGCCCGCTTTGCCTGAACGTCTCGCAGGGATACTGGATGAATCTTCTGCGTGTCAGAAAATCCGGTGTGCTCAGCTGTCATCGGCATCCGCAGCCGGTGCATGGTTATGTGATCAAGGGTACCTGGCGTTATCTGGAACATGACTGGGTGGCTACCGAAGGCAGTTATGTTTTTGAACCCCCCGGCGAAACTCATACGCTATATGTGCCCGAGGATGTGGAAGAGATGATTACCATGTTCCA
>DATGQC010000247.1:0-4080 GCA_035304425.1 Advenella sp. | reverse complement strand
GATAGCGCGCGGCGTGGCTTTTGTGACGGCCCATACCGCCGATGGCGCTGCCCCCGACTGGCGCGCGCTGGCGCAAAGTGGACTTACGCTGGTCTGTTATATGGGTATGAGTCGAAACGAACAACTGCAGCGGGACATGTTGCAGGCCGGTTTTGCAGGCGATCTGCCGGTCGCCGTGGTCGAGCGCGTGACCTGTCGGAATGAACGCAGTCTGTTTACGACGCTGCAAACCATGTCGGCAGACATTAATGCAGCTGGATTAGGCAGTCCTGCGTTGCTGATTATCGGCAGGGCGGTGGCGCATCGGGTACAGGCCCGGGCGCACACTGAATGCGCCGCGCAAGACATATTTGACGCGATGACCGTTCACGCGGCATGTGTGTGAATCAGGCGCTTCGGATGTCTCCTATTTCAAAATAGTGCGCGCTCGTATGCAGCGAGACGGGAACAACAATCAACAGGGGGCACGCAGGACGCGCTTACTAGCCAGTCTGTGGATATTGCTTCGAATGAACCGTGTTGTTGTGTGCTTTGCTGCCATTGCTGATGCAGATATTCAGTACATATTTTAAACGCCAGCGTTGATGTTGCCTGCACATACTAGCGGGAATGCCCAAGTGATCATTTGAATCAAACCCGGTCTGAACACGCCCGCGCTAAACGCAAAATACCAGGGCTGTGCTGATGGTCAGTACAGACGGTAAAAGGGCCCGACCGAAGCCGGGCCCTGCCTGATAAGGAGGATACGATGATACGAATCGTATTACCACTTATCCTGATCGGTATAGTGCTGATGCTGCTAGTGTATAGCGCCCCAGCTTATTGATCAGGGAACCGGTGGGCCGATACCCCACCGGTTTCAGGTTTTAATTTACTTAATCGTGTTTCGTATGTCAACTTAGTATTTCCCGAGGTTAAACATGTACTTTGGACTGAACTGTCGTGTTCATTCTACCCAGTTAACGTATCGGTATGCATTGCAAACAGAAGAACACAGCGATGCCGTGGAAGTCAAAGAATCAAAAGAAATGAAGAAATGAAGAAATGAAGAAATGAAGCCTGGGCTGGCCTAAAAACGAACGAAACTTTCGGTGATTGCGAAGTGATTATTTGCATCAAACCCGGTCTGAACACGCCCGCGCTAAACGCAAAATATCTGGGCTGTGCTGATGGTCAGTGCAGACGGTAAAAGGGCCCGACCGAAGCCGGGCCCTGCCTGATAAGGAGGATACGATGAAGCGAATCGTATTACAACTTATCCTGATCGGTATAGTGCTGATGCTGCTGGTGTACAGCACGCCAGCTTACTGATCAGGGACCGGTGGACTTGCCCCCACCGGTTTCAGGTTTTAATTTACAAAATATATCCATAGCTGTCAATTGTCCATAAAGGTGGTGTCACCGGCAGCATCACAACAGCGATAAGTACACTGCACGGCATATGCGACCAACCCAACTTCATACTGTCGGATTGGGTAGCATGCTTTTGCCGCGGCCTGGCATCAGGTTTTGTGATACAGCTCAGCGCCTTTTTTCATGAACTCGATTGATTTTTCCTGCATGCCCTGATGCAGCGCCTTGTCAGCAGACAGACCCTGCTTCTGCGCGTATTCACGTACATCCTGGGTAATCTTCATGCTGCAGAAATGCGGCCCGCACATGGAACAGAAGTGAGCCACTTTCATCGAATCCTTGGGCAGCGTTTCGTCGTGGAATTCCTTGGCAGTATCCGGGTCCAGGCCCAGGTTGAACTGGTCGTCCCAGCGGAACTCAAAGCGGGCTTTGGAGAGCGCGTTGTCACGGATGGCCGAGCCCGGGTGGCCCTTGGCCAGATCGGCTGCGTGCGCGGCAATTTTATAGGTGATAATGCCGTCCTTCACATCTTTTTTGTTGGGCAGACCCAGGTGTTCTTTGGGTGTCACATAGCACAACATGGCCGTTCCGTACCAGCCGATCAGCGCTGCGCCGATGCCGGAGGTAATATGGTCATACCCGGGTGCGATATCGGTTGTCAACGGGCCCAGGGTATAGAAGGGCGCTTCGTCGCAGTGTTCCAGCTGCAGATCCATATTTTCCTTGATCAAATGCATGGGCACATGGCCCGGGCCTTCGATCATGACCTGGACATCGTGCTTCCATGCCACCTTGGTCAGTTCGCCCAGCGTTTTGAGTTCGGCGAACTGGGCTTCGTCATTGGCATCGTAGCCAGAACCAGGACGCAGTCCATCACCCAGTGAGAAGCTGACGTCGTAGGCTTTCATAATGTCGCAAATATCTTCAAAATGCGTATACAGGAAGCTTTCCTTGTGGTGGGCAAGGCACCATTTGGCCATAATCGAGCCGCCTCGTGACACGATGCCGGTCATGCGATCGGCTGTCATGGGAATGAATGGCAGACGCACGCCCGCATGTATGGTGAAATAGTCCACGCCCTGTTCGGCCTGCTCGATCAGCGTGTCCCGGAAAATTTCCCAGGTCAGTTCCTCGGCCTTGCCATCTACTTTTTCCAGCGCCTGATAAATCGGCACGGTACCGATAGGCACTGGCGAATTGCGGATGATCCATTCGCGGGTTTCATGGATATGCTTGCCGGTGGATAAATCCATCACCGTATCGCCACCCCAGCGGATGGCCCAGGTCATTTTTTCCACTTCCTCGTTGATGCTTGAGCCAAGCGCCGAGTTGCCGATATTGGCATTGATCTTGACCAGGAAATTACGGCCAATGGCCATCGGTTCAATTTCCGGATGATTGATATTGGCAGGAATGATGGCCCGCCCACGGGCAATTTCGTCACGCACAAATTCAGGCGTGATTTTTTTGGGAATGGATGCGCCAAAAGACTGCCCTGGATGCTGGCGCAGAATGCGCGCAGCCAGTTTCTCGCCTCCTGGTCCGCTTTGGCGTACGCTTTCGATATATTGTTCGATTCGCATGTTTTCACGGATGGCTACGAATTCCATTTCCGGCGTAATAATCCCCTTGCGCGCGTAATGCATCTGGGTCACGTTGCGGCCTGCCAACGCGCGCCGGGGCGGGCGCTGCAGTTCAAATCGCATCGCAGTCAGCGCCGGATCGGCCAGGCGTTCCTGCCCATAAACACTGCTGGGGCCGGACAGCACTTCTGTGTCCTGCCGTTCATCGATCCAGGCGCGTCGCACCTCGGGCAGGCCCTTGCGGATATCAATATTCACCGTGGGATCGGTATACGGGCCGCTGGCATCGTACACGGTCAGTGGCGGATTCGATTCCCCACCAAAAAGGGTAGGGGTGTCATCCTGACTGATTTCACGAAAGGGCACGCGGATGTCCGGGCGCGAGCCCTGTTCATAAATTTTGCGTGACTGGGGAAGCGCCTGAATGGCGGCGGAATCAACCTGAGCCGTGGCGGCCAGGAATTTTGGGTTTGCGCTCATGTTTGCTCCAAAACAATTGAAATTGGAGCCGAATACGGGACAGCCTTCGTGTAGACGAATGATCTCCCAGCATCGGCATTATCCGTACTGGTACAAAGGGACTCTCTCAACCACGCCAAAGGCGCAGTACCCCTGCTTGAACTGGGAAGTATAGGAGCTTATGCGGATCCAGACAAGTAAATCCGATGGATCCAGCAATTACGCAAGCAATTGAAATGGGTTGCCGGACAAGCGCCGCCGGCATGCTGCGCGCAACTGCGATGTTTACTGTTGCTGCGCAACATGTTCAGGCGGCGTTTGCAATAACCGAATTTATGTCGCCGCGCAGGCTGTTGGTGTCTGAAAGCCGGGATTCATGCTGTACTGCAGCGACTTCGCCAATGATGAACAGGGCCGGCGCTGCAGCTTGGGCGGCCAGGTCGTTCAAATCGGCCAATGTGCCAGCGTATACTTTTTGTGAAGGACGTGTGGCATGGCTGACCACGGCCACCGGTGTGTCGGCGAGGCGGCCGCGCTGCGTCAGTTCGCGGGTGATTCTTGCCGCATTGACGGTGCCCATGTAGACCACGATGGTCTGGCGCGGCCTTGCCAGGGTATCCCAGTCAATCGCATTGTCGTCACGACAGGTGTGGCCGGTAACAAACAGAACCGATTGCGAATGGTC
>DATGQC010000246.1:0-13222 GCA_035304425.1 Advenella sp. | reverse complement strand
CATCCAGCGTGCTGGTGATCCGGGCCAGCCAGTCATCAAGCAGCGATGCCGGACGGGCATTGAGGGCCGGGAACGATCCGATCAGTCCGCTTTTGCATTGCTCAATGACCATATCCGGATTGGACACGATAAACATGGGTGAGCAGATCACGGGAAGCGACATTTGAGCGCGCAATTTTTGTACGACGGGATGAGCCATAAATACAACCTCAGTCAGAAAAATATCATATGCAATATTGGCAGCGAACGGATACAGGATGCATGCCGCAGATGAACGATGCCGACGCGGCAGGTCGGCACAGTCACGGAATGGCGCGTCGCAGCATTCGGACCATCAGCATAAAATTGAAACAAAATTCTGCACTGCGGTACCTGATTTGCATTTGAGCGCTCGCCGTCAGCGCTTTATCATAGACTACTCTGGACGCGCGGGCAATGGAATTTTCTTTTTAAACATAGTATAAAACGGGTATTATTATACTATTTGGCAAATGCGAAAGGCATGACGCGCGACGTGATGCGATTCAATATTATATTCCGCACATTGGAATTATTCCGGCGAATTTATTTATGACATCTGATATTCGGAAAACCCTTAACAAGCCCCCTTTGGCCAGCGAGTACGAGGACGATCGCCATTTCATTACGGCCATCGCGCGCGGCCTGGATGTGCTGGCGTGCTTTCGCTCCGGCAACAAAGTGCTGGGCAACCAGGAAATTGCGCAGCGCTGCAAGTTGCCCAAGTCAACGGTATCGCGCATTACCTATACGCTGACCAGGCTGGGCTATCTCACTCACGACGAAGAAAGCAGCAAATATCAACTGGGTATGGCAACACTCTCGCTGGGCGTCGGCCTGCTGGCCAAGCTGGATATCCGTCAGGTTGCCCGACCCCTGATGCAGGCCCTGGCTGATGAAACGCAGGGCATGGTCACGCTGGGCACGCGTGACCGCTTGTCGATGTTGTATCTGGAAAACTGCCGCAGTCGGTCGGCGCTGACACTCAGCATGGACGTGGGCGCCCGTATTCCGATCGTCTCCACGGCCATGGGCAGGGCGTATCTGGCAGAAGTTCCACTGCAGGAGCGTGAAGAGATATTCGGCCGGGTGCGTGAGCTTGACGAGCTGGCCAGTGATGCATTAATGAGCGGCATCGCCGCCTCGCTGGCCGATTATGAGCGGCTGGGTTGCACCTGCTCATTCGGCGACTGGCAAAAGGATGTGAACGCGATTGCCGTCGGTCTGAACCTGGGGAGGCAGTTTCCGATTATGTCCATCAGTTGCGGCGGACCCTCCTTCAATCTATCGGAGCAATATCTGCTTGAAGAGGCGCGGCCCAAATTGCTGGAAGTGGTCAGCAAGCTCAAGGAGACGGTAGGTCAGCCGGCCTGATTCGGCGTCCTGGCATGCCTGGTGGGAAGCCTGTGGGGTGGCCGCCGGCAGGTTTTGCCGGCCGGCAGTGTGTGCGGGCTATTTCTTGTCTATCATGGAAAACAGGGCAGTGGCAAAAGCCACTTTTTTGTCGCCCACGCGCATATCGCAATTGGCAAACACGACCCGCTTGCCCTTGCGTTGAATATCCACCGTTGCTTCGAGCCAGTCGCCTTCGCGCACCGGGGACATGAACTCGCAGGTCAGCGACATGGTCACGAATGCCACCGGCTCATCATGCGCGTTAAGAATCGCATCGCCAAAAGCATTGTCAGCAACGGTCATGAGCAGACCGCCGTGGGCAACGCCGACCTTGTTCAGATGCGTCGCCTTTACTCTTACGCCAATGCCGATATGGCGATCGTCCACTCTTTTTTCATAAAACGGCCCGGTCAGATCCGAAAAAGTGCTGTAGCGGTTCAGCAGGTAGTAGTGTTCTGGAACAGTCTGGTCAATCATGATGCGGGTGTTTCCTCATGCTGGGTTCTGGTTTTTTTGCGGCGTTAGCAAACTATCACTATATCGCTGCAAATGAAAGTCTGCATCGCCATACTGGCTATTTAGCACAGTGACCCGTTTGAAATAGTGCGGTACGACCAGCTCGTCGGTGACGCCCATGCCGCCGTGCAGTTGTACGGCCTCTTCGCCGACATGGCGCGACAGCTTTGCCAGCAGCACTCTTGCCGCGGCGCCTTTGATGATGCGGTCCTGCGCGTCATCGCCTGCCTGGCTGATGGCTGCCAGCAGCGCCATGGAAGTAGCCTGTTCCGCGGCGATGGCCATATCGGCCATGCGGTGTTGCAAGGCTTGAAAGGTGCCGATGGCTACGCCGAACTGTTTCCTGGTTTTCAAATACTCCAGGGTTGCCTCGTTCAGCGCCTGGATCAGGCCGGCCGCTTCAGCCGCCAGCGCAGCGTTGGTGGCAGCCAGCGCCTGCATGATGGCTGGGTAGGCTGTGTCTGCGTCGCCAATCAGCGCTTCCGGTGGCAGTTCGGCGTTCTCTATCACCAGATCGGCGGCCATATGGCCGTCATGCAGCCGGTACGATTTGGCCGTAATGCCAGGATGGTCGGCCTTGACCAGGAAGACAGACAGGCCATGCTGGTCATTTTCCTGTCCGGCGGTCCTGGCTGTGATCAGCCAGTGATCACACGTTGGCGCGTCAATAACGATGGCCTTGTGTCCGTTCAGTATCCAGTTGCCTGCCTTGTTGACGGCCTGGGTATGAATACGCGATTCCTGATAGCGCGACTGGACATCGTAGTGGGCAAAGGCAAAGCGGGCCGAGCCATCGGCGATCGCGGTGATGAGCACGCTGCGCTGCTGTGCGGTGGCGTGCTGCTGCAAAAATGTACCCGACAGCACCACGGTGCTGATGTACGGTTCAAGCACCAGTCCTTTGGCCAGTGAGCGCATGACCAGATAGGTATCCAGCGGCGTGCCTTGCAGGCCGCCGTCTTCTTCGGCAAACGGCAGGGCCAGAATACCCAGTTCGGCAAAGGCCGCCCAGGCATCCTGGCTGAAATGCTGGTTGGCTGCGAGCTTTTTGCGGCGCTGTTCAAAGGTATAGTCTTTGTCGATAAAGCGGGTGAGCGTATCTTGCAGGGCAAGTTGTTCTTCGGTAAAGGTAAAGTCCATGTGGATGACTCCGTAGCGTATTTTGTTCGGTAGCGGGAAGGGATGGCGGGCCGTTTACAGCCCCAGAATCATCCTGCAGATAATGCCTTTCTGCACTTCATTGGATCCACCGTAGATGGTGGTTTTTCGATAATTGAAATATTGCGCCGTCATATGCTCCTGGGCCCGCGGGAAGGCGGACGATAGTTCATGCACCTGATCGTCCGGCAAAATATGGGCCGCCGCATACGGGCCGGCGACCTGCGAGGCCAGCGCAGTAATGGCCTGTTGAATTTCCGAGCCTTTCACTTTCAGGATGGAAGCCTCCGGCCCCGGGGCATGGCTGCTGCCTTCCTGTGAAATCAGTTTCAGATTGGTGATTTCAAGCGCCATCAGATCCATTTCCACCTGCGCCAGGCGATCGCGGAACCGCGCATCCTGCAATAGCGGCAGGCCGTCATTGCCGGTTTGCCGGGCGGCAGCCTCCTTGATCAGTTGCAGCGCCGCCTTGGAGCGGCCGACGCGGGCGATGTTGGTTCTTTCGTGGCCAAGCAGGAATTTCGCGTAAGTCCAGCCTTTGTTCTCTTCGCCGATCAGGTTGGCAGCGGGCACGCGCACATTCTCCAGCCAAACTTCATTAACCTCATGGCCATCGTCCAGCATGATGATGGGGCGTACAGTAATACCCGGCGATTTCATATCGATCAGCAGGAATGAAATGCCTTCCTGCTTGCGCACTTCCGGATTGGTGCGCACCAGGCAGAAAATCCAGTCGGCGTGCTGGGCCAGCGTGGTCCACGTTTTCTGGCCATTGACGATATAGTCGTCGCCATCGCGCACAGCCGTTGTTTTAAGAGAGGCCAGATCGGAGCCGGCGCCCGGTTCCGAATAGCCCTGACACCACCAGTCCTGGCCGGCCAGGATGCGAGGCAGAAAGCGCTCTTGTTGTTCTTTGCTGCCGTACTTTTGAATAACCGGCGCGACCATTTTCAGGCCGAAAGGCAGTTGCTCGGGCGCGCCAAAGGCCGCGCATTCTTCTTCAAAAATATGGCGCTGCACTGCGTCCCAGCCTGTGCCGCCAAATTCCACCGCCCAGGACGGCGCCCCCCAGCCTTGCGCAAACAAGCTGCGTTGCCATTGCTCGCGTTCGGCCTTTGACAGCGGCAGGCATTGTTGGGTCTTGTCGCGGACAGACGCAGGCACCGCCGCTTTCAGAAAAGCGCGAACCGAATCGCGAAAGGCCAGTTGTTCAGGAGTGTAGCGGATATCCATGGACGGAATTCCTTTTCAGGTTGTTGAGCGGCAGAAGCGGAACCACCATTGTCGCAGCATGGCGGGCGCTGTGGGTGTCTCATGTTTGTTCTGCTTAGTGGAACAAACAATTGATTTATGGAATTGATTATAGCGAGCAAAGCGTTAATTGAAAAGACAGGCCGATAAAAAAGCAGAAATGCTTTTAGTCGACAATTCGCTTTACATCGAATACTGCCGCAGAGTATTATCAAAGAATTCTCGGGGCACATAAATTCTGCTATGCGAAACAAATCGGCATAGTAGCGGGTGCCCTATGTTTTATCGGGCCAGACAAGGAGACACGCCATGGATCACGCTTTTTACGAAGAAAAGGACGGGGTTGCCGTCATAACATTCAATAACCCGCCGGTCAACGGCCTGGGTCATGGCTTGCGCAAAGCCATTGTGGAAGGCGTCGATCGCGCCAATAACAATGCGGCCATCCGGGCGATTGTATTGGGTGGATCCGAGCGCGCGTTTTCCGGTGGCGCTGATGTGACTGAATTTGGCACGCCCAAGGCATCGCAGGCGCCTACTTTGCGTACCGTTATCGAAGTCCTGGAGCAATCGGCCAAACCGGTCGTGGCGGCCATCAACGGCGTCTGTCTTGGCGGCGGGCTGGAGCTTGCGCTGGGTGCGCACTATCGCGTTGCCGCAGCGGCGGCCAGGGTCGGCCTGCCTGAAGTCAAGCTTGGCATTCTGCCAGGCGCCGGCGGCACCCAACGCCTGCCGCGGGTCGTGGGACTGGAAAAGGCGCTGAACATGATTGTATCCGGTCAGATCGTCAAAGCTGCGACGCTTGCCGATACTGCGCTGTTCGATAAAGTGGTTGACGCAGATCCGCAAGCGGCGGCCATTGAATTTGCCAAAGGCCTGGCCAGCGATGCGCCGCTCAAGCGGATTCGCGATCTGGCGGTTGCCGATGCAGATGCTGACGCCTTGTTGCTGAACGCCCGCAATGCGGCCAAGGCCGGCTCTGCGCGCTTTCCGGCGCCGGCCGCTTGCGTTGAGGCAGTGGCGGCCAGCACGCAGTTGGCTTTTGACGACGGGCTGGCACGCGAGCGCCAGCTCTTTACGCAATTGATGGCCTCGCCCGAATCGCTGGCGCTTCGTCATGTGTTTGCGGCCGAACGCGCAGCGACAAAAATTCCCGATGTGCCGGCTGATACGCCGTTGCGCCCCATCGGTCTGGTCGGCGTGATCGGCGCAGGCACCATGGGTGGCGGCATCAGTATGAACTATTTGAACGCCGGCATTCCTGTGGTCCTGCTTGAGCAGAAGGAAGAGGCGCTGCAGCGTGGCGTTGCCACCATTCGCAAGAACTACGAAAACACCATGAAAAAAGGGCGGATCACCGCCGAGCAGGTTGAAGAGCGCATGAACCTGCTCAGCACGACACTGTCTTATGACGACCTGGCCGAGGTCGACCTGGTCATTGAAGCTGTCTTTGAAGACATGGGCGTCAAGCAAGTCGTGTTCCGTGAACTTGACCGTGTCATCAAACCCGGCGCGATTCTGGCCTCCAATACGTCAACGCTGGACGTTGACCAGATCGCTTCGTTCACCAACCGCCCGCAAGACGTAATCGGACTGCACTTTTTCAGTCCGGCCAACGTCATGAAGCTGCTGGAAATCGTGCGCGGCGCCAAGACCGCCAAAGATGTGCTGGCCACGTGTATTGATATGGCCAAAAAGATCGGCAAGAAACCAGTGGTCTCGGGGGTGTGTGACGGGTTTATCGGCAACCGCATGCTGTATGCCTATCGCGATGCGGCTGACGAGGTGATGCTGCAGGGCGCCGCGCCGTCGCAGATCGACCGCGCGCTGGAGAATTTCGGTTTTGCCATGGGCCCGTATCGCGTGGGCGACCTGGCCGGGCTGGATATTGGCTGGGCAATTCGCAAGCGCAAGAAAGAAGCCGATCCAAAAGCGTATGAAGAAGTGGTGGCCGACCGTCTGTGCGAGGCCGGTCGTTTTGGCCAGAAAACCGGCGCGGGCTGGTATCGTTACGTTGCGGGCGATCGCAAGCCGCAGGTTGACCCGGAGGTCGAAAAACTGATAGACGCCTTCCGCAAGGAAAAGGGCGTGACATCGCGTAAAATCAGCGATCAGGAAATTGTGGAGCGTTGCGTTTACGCGCTGGCCAATGAAGGGGCGAAGATTCTTGAAGAAGGCATTGCCCTGCGCGCATCGGATATTGATATTGTCTACCTGAATGGTTATGGCTTCCCGTTACATCGCGGCGGACCGATGCACTATGCGCAACAGGCGGGCCTGTTCAATGTGGTGCGGGCGCTGCGGCGGTTTGGCGCGGGTTCCGCCCGGCCCCAGGCATGGCAGGTGGCGCCCTTGCTGGAAAAACATGCGCAAAGTGGCGAGGCGCTGAAGTAAAAAGCGCTGCGACAGGCGCCTCAGGCGCCTGTCATCGATTTTTGCGGGCACAGGTCAGGCATGATGGGTGGCGTCAGCGTAGCGGATGTTTTCTGTCTGCCAGTGCCAGTAGAAATAGGTATTTTCTGTTCCGATTCAATTGAAGTTTGCGTTGGCCGGTCCTGATATTGCCGCTATACAGGGCAATGTCATGCAGCCTGCCTGGAGAAGAGACATGAGAGAAGCCGTAATCGTTTCAACCGCCCGCACCGGACTGGCCAAGTCCTGGAAGGGCGCATTCAATATGACCTATGGCGCAACGCTGGGGGCGCATTCGGTGTCGCATGCCGTTGCGCGTGCCGGTATTGACCTGGCTGAAGTGGAAGATGTCATCATGGGGTCGGCCTTGCCTGAAGGCACCACCGGCGGCAATATTGCACGGGCCATTGCCTTGCGTGCCGGTCTGCCGATCGGCGCCGGCGGCGTGACCGTCAACCGGTTTTGCTCCTCGGGGTTGCAGGCCATCGCCATGGCGGCACAGCGCATTATCGTCGACCAGGTTCCGGTGCTGGTGGCCGGCGGCGTCGAAAGTATTTCCTGCGTGCAAAATGATGCCAATACACTCATGCGCCAGGACCCGTGGCTACGTCAACACAAACCCGAACTGTACTGGAGCATGTTGCAGACTGCGGAAACCGTAGCCAGGCGCTATGGCATTTCGCGCGAGGCACAGGACGAATATGGCGCCCGCAGCCAGCAGCGTGCCGCCCGGGCCCAGGCCGAAGGCCTGTTCAATGACGAAATCGTGCCCATGACAACGGTCATGAGCGTGTTTGACAAGGCAACCGGCGGCATTGCCCGTCGTGAAGTCACCATTGCTGCAGATGAAGGCATTCGTCCCGATACCACGCTTGAAGGCGTATCCAAAATCCGTCCGGTCTTTCCCAAGGGCGTGATCTCGGCGGGCAACGCCAGCCAGTTTTCCGACGGCTCGTCGGCCTGCGTGCTGATGGACGCCGAACTGGCGCGTCAGCGCGGCCTGAGCCCCATGGGTATTTTCCGCGGGTTTGCTGTGGCGGGCTGCGAGCCCGATGAAATGGGCATTGGCCCGGTTTTTGCGGTGCCTCGTTTGCTTGAGCGCGCCGGCCTGAAGGTGGATGATATCGGTTTATGGGAACTGAATGAAGCGTTCGCCTGCCAGGTGCTGTACTGCCGCGACAAATTGGGTATTCCCGATGACCGGCTCAATGTCAATGGCGGTGCGATTGCTGTGGGCCATCCGTATGGCGTGTCCGGCGCGCGCATGGTCGGCCATGCCCTGATCGAGGGCAAGCGCAGGGGCGTGAAATATGTGGTGGTCACGATGTGTATCGGTGGCGGCCAGGGCGCAGCAGGGCTGTTCGAGGTGGCATGAAACGCCCCGATTATTCCGCCGTCTGGCCGCGGGGACGCAGCCGGTCGCTAAGCGTACCGGAAACGGCGCTGCATGCCAACCTGGAGATATCCGCGCTACGCTACCCACACAAGCCTTGTCTGGTGTATTACGGCGCCAGCTATAGTTATGGGCAGGTGTGGGCGCAGGTGCAGGCGCTTGCGGGCTATCTGCAGCAAGACTGCGGCGTGGGCAAAGGCGACCGGGTGTTGCTATATATGCAAAACAGCCCGCAATTCGTTCTTGCCTACTATGCCATTTTGCGGGCAGATGCGGTCGTGGTGCCGGTCAACCCGATGAACCGGGCCGATGAGCTGCAGCATTACATTCGTGATACCGACGCGAAAGTGATTATCTATGGGCAGGAACTGCACGAACAGGTTGCGGTGCTTGGCGCTGCCGCGCCGGCCAGCAAGCTGGTGGCGGCGTATCACGATTATCTGCCACCGGCAGGAACGGATCAGAACGTACCCGATGTGGTCGCCGAGCCTGCGCAGGCGCTGGCCGGCAATGGCGTGGCGCTTTGGCGCGACGTCCTGGCCGGCGGCCGCATTCCGCTGCCCTCGGCCGCCGTGTCGGCAGATATGGCGGTCATGCCCTATACCTCTGGCACGACAGGACATCCAAAAGGTTGCATTCATACCCATCATTCCACCATGTATAACACGGTGTCTGCGGCGGTATGGTATGACGCAGGAAGCCAGGACGCGGTCTTTCTGGGCGTGCTGCCGTTTTTCCACGTGACCGGCATGGAAGGCGTCATGAACAGCGCCATTTATCTGGGCGCGACCATCGTTATTATGACGCGCTGGGATCGCGTGGTCGCGGCCCAATGCATTGAGCGCCATCGCGTCGGCCGGCTGGCGCTGATCGCCGCCATGGTGGTTGATCTGCTGGCCATGCCGGATCTGTCGGATTACGACCTGTCCAGCATTGCCCGGATCAGTGGGGGTGGAGCGGCCATGCCCGAAGCGGTGGCGGAAAAGCTGCAACGCGAGTTTGGCCTGACCTACATCGAAGGCTACGGGATGTCCGAAGTCATGGCGCCTACACACATTAACCCGGAGCGTCATCCCAAAAGGCAATGTCTGGGCATTCCGATTTTTGATGTCGATTCCCGTATTATTGATCCGGTCACCTTGCAGGAAGTGCCGCAGGGTGAGGTTGGTGAAATTGTGGTGCATGGCCCGCAGGTTATGCAGGGTTACTGGAACAATGAAGAGGCTTCGGCTGAGGTATTCATCAGCATAGACAACAAGCGTTTTTTGCGCACCGGGGATCTGGGGCGCATGGATGAGGACGGGTACTATTTCATGGTGGACCGGCTCAAGCGCATGATCAATGCCTCGGGCTTCAAGGTCTGGCCGGCCGAAGTCGAGTCCATGATGTACGCCCATCCGGCGATTCTTGAGGCCTGCGTTGTAGGCGTGATGGACGAAAAACGCGGTGAGACCGTCAAGGCCTGGGTGGTGCTGCGCGAAGGTAGTCGCGGCAGTGTCTCGGAGCAGGACATCCTGGACTGGTGCCGCCAGAAAATGGCCTCGTACAAGGCGCCACGCATTATCGTCTTCACCGATGCGTTGCCCAAAACGTCCTCGGGAAAAGTCTTGTGGCGCGCCCTCGGGTAAATAATACAAGCGAAATATGAAATAATGACTTGCACCAGCAATGGCGCATATACGGATTCAGACAAAAGAGAATACAGGTATAACAGATGATCAATAAATTTATAGACGATATACAGCTGGCGGTTGCCGATGTCTTCGATGGCGCCACTGTGCTTATCGGCGGATTTGGTGGCGCGGGCCACCCGACGGAACTGATCCACGCCCTGATCGACCAGGGCGCCAAAGAGCTGACCGTCGTCAATAATAATGCAGGCAATCATGACACGGGGCTGGCGGCGCTGATCAAGGCTGGTCGCGTCCGTAAAATGATCTGCTCATTTCCCAAGGCTTCGCATTCCTACGTCTTTAACGAAATGTACAAGGACGGCAAGATCGAGCTCGAATGCGTTCCGCAAGGCACGATCGCAGAGCGACTGCATGCTGCCGGCGCCGGCATCGGCGGGTTCTATACGCGAACCAGCTACGGCACGGAGCTGGCCAAGGGCAAGGAAACGCGCAATATCGACGGTGTTGACTATGTGTTCGAAAAGCCCATCCATGGCGATTTTGCGCTGGTGCTGGCAGAGAAGGGAGACCGTTGGGGGAATCTGATCTATCGCAAGGCTGCCCGCAATTTCGGGCCGGTCATGTGCATGGCGGCAAAAACCACCATCGTTCAGGTCAAGCAGAAAGTCGAACTGGGCCAGCTTGATCCTGAAACGATCATTACCCCGGGCATTTTTGTGAACCGGATTGTTGAAATTGCCAATCCGGCCATCTCCAGTTAAGCAGGTCATATGATGAATAAATTGAACAGAAACCAAATGGCCGAACGTCTGGCCAAAGATATCGCTCCCGGCAGTTATGTCAATATCGGCATCGGCATGCCCGAACTGGTCGCCAATTACCTGAAGCCAGAAGACGAGATTCTGCTGCACAGCGAAAACGGCATTCTGGGCATGGGTCCTGCAGCGACGGGCGAGGACATCGACGGCGAACTGATCAATGCCGGCAAAAAACCGGTGACATTGCTGACCGGCGGCGCTTTCTTCCACCACGTAGACTCATTCGCCATTATGCGCGGCGGCCATCTGGACCTGTGCATCATGGGCGGGATGCAGGTCTCTGCAGATGGCGACCTGGCCAACTGGTCGCTGGGACGCCCCGGCGAACCGCCGGCAGTGGGCGGCGCCATGGATCTGGCTGTGGGCGCCCGCAAGGTGTATATCTTGATGGAGCACAATGCCAAAGACGGCTCGCCCAAGATTCTGGAAAAGTGCACGCTTCCGGTCACGGGCCTGGGCGTGGTCAGCCGTGTCTACACTGATATCGCCGTGCTGGAAGTCACGCCGGCAGGCATGACGGTGGTGGAAAAACTCGTTGATATCACAGATGAAGAACTGCAGTCGCTCACTGGCGCGAAACTGATTTTCGCCTGAGTATCCGATCGCTATTAATATCAGAATGAAATAACACAGAGGAAATGTATGAATAACGCTTATATTTGTGATGCTGTCCGTACGCCGATCGGCCGTTATGGTGGCGGTCTGTCCACCGTGCGCACCGACGATCTGGCTTCACTGCCGATCAAGGCATTGATGGAGCGCAACCCGAACGTCGATTGGAGCAAACTGGACGATGTGATCTACGGCTGCGCCAACCAGGCTGGTGAAGACAATCGAAACGTTGCCCGTATGGCGCTGCTGCTGGCGGGGATTGACGTACAGGTCCCCGGTGCGACCTTGAACCGCCTGTGCGCATCCAGTCTGGATGCCGTAGGCACGGCGGCGCGCGCGATCAAATCGGGCGAGGTTGATCTGATGATCGCCGGCGGCGTAGAAAGCATGTCGCGTGCGCCGTTTGTCATGGGCAAGGCCGAATCGGCTTATTCCCGGGCCGCCAAAATTGAAGACACCACGATCGGCTGGCGTTTTATCAATCCGAAAATGAAAGCGGCGTTTGGCGTCGATTCCATGCCGGAGACCGCGGAAAACGTTGCCGATGACTTCAAGATTTCCCGCGCCGACCAGGATGCCTTTGCATTGCGCAGCCAGCAGCGTGCTGCCAAGTCCATTGCAGATGGCGTTTTCAAAGACGAAATTATTCCTGTGAGCGTCGCCCAGCGCAAGGGCGACCCCGTGGTTGTCGACACCGACGAGCATCCGCGTGCAACGACGCCCGAAGCGCTTGCCAAGCTCAAAGGCGTCGTGCGCCCCGATGGCAGCGTGACCGCGGGCAATGCATCCGGTGTGAATGACGGTTCCTGCGCCGTGCTGCTGGCCTCGGACGAGGCGGTCAAGAAATATGGCCTCACGCCCAAGGCGCGCGTGGTGGGCATGGCCGTGGCCGGTGTGGCGCCACGCATCATGGGCGTGGGCCCCATCCCGGCCGTACGCAAGGTACTGGAAAAAACCGGCCTGACCATCGAACAGATGGATGTGATCGAACTGAACGAAGCCTTTGCCGCGCAGGCGCTGGCGGTAACCCGTGACTTGGGTCTGGCAGATGACGCCGCGCATGTGAACCCCAACGGTGGCGCAATTGCTCTGGGCCACCCATTGGGCGCGTCCGGCGCACGTCTGGTCACCACCGCCATGTATCAATTGCAGCGCACCGGTGGCAAGTATGCCTTGTGCACCATGTGTATCGGGGTCGGACAGGGCGCCGCCGTGATCATCGAGCGCGTCTGATAAACGCTTGCAGTAAATACTGCAACATAAAAATGCCCTGAGTGAACTGCACCCCGAAAGTTGGTCTGATCGATCAACCTTCCGGAGGTGCAGTTTTCTATGGGCGCGCCCAGCATGAGCACGCTTATAGATGTACGTCCTGTCTGACAGCGCTTGGTGCACCAGCGGTACTGGTTTGTGAACGCGGGCAGGTTGGCGGCCGGCGCACATCTGTTGTGTTGTGCCTCAGACACACTCCCGTTTCCTTTCGATCAGCCTTCAGGGAAGTGGACGCAGCCTGCGGCGTAGTTGGCGTAGGCGGTGTATACGTTCCATGTCAGCATTAATTTTTTGCTGATCAATAATAAACTCGTCTGGCACTTTGGGATCGACCAGAATTGGCAGCAAGTCGCCATTTCGCGCAGCAGGCAAATCCAGCAGAGTGGTATATTCCCGTGTCACGCCACGGAAGCGTTGACCCGTTTTGGGGTGGCTGTATTCCAGGGTGTAGGCCAGTTGCGGCTGATTGTTCAGATAGCGACCTGTCAATTCAACGCTGATGAGTTTTGCCCTGGCAGGCACCCCGCATTTACTCAGTCTGCTAACGCGACGCATATGGCGTAATTCGGGATAGCTGAAACGAAAGAAAACCCAGAAGAACACTGAGGACATAAGAAAAAGCACCGATTGTTCGTATAAGCCCAGGATGCCAGGGTTTACTAACATGTCGATAGCTAAATATAGCGCAAGCAAAGCTCCTACAAGTGGCACACAATTAACGAGAATAAAAAGCAATTTGTTCA
>DATGQC010000245.1:0-17868 GCA_035304425.1 Advenella sp. | reverse complement strand
CCTATCAATCATTGCCTGTGGGGAAAATCGCCATCCTGTCTTATGTCTACCCGGTCGTTGCCGTGATTGCCGATTATTTTGCGTTTGGGCATGAAGTGGGCGGCTGGCAATGGCTGGGCATTGTCATGATTATTGTCGCCGGCGTGGCCAATGCACGCCATTCGGGCGCACGGGTGCAACCGCCGGGCCGCCCGCAAAAAAAACGCGCCGCGCAGGGCGGGCCTGCCGGCGATGAAGGCAGGAATTGTCCGGTGCGAACACAGTCGCAATAAGCTGGGCTGGCATAGCAGGATTGCCCGATCGCCGTGACGGCTGCACACCGGCGACAGGCAGACCTGCCGCGTGGGGCAGCGCGCTGTCCTGGTCAGTGCCGGCAACGAGCATCAGCCACGAATGTGCAGGTTCGGACGCTGCCGTTATCTGCGCCAGGTGCTGTCGGTTCACACCCCCGATGCCGCCGGTCATGGCCAGCACGCGCGTGCTGGCGCTTGGCCGCGTGTCCGGGTTATCGATCAGAAAAACCGGGAGACTGGGTATGGTGCTGAGTCTGGTATGCAGCGGCTTCCTGCAGCAGCCATTGGCGAAACTTTTGTGCCCCCTTGGACAGGCCGGCCAGTGATGGCCCCAGCAGAAAATAACCAAGTTCGGAGCGCAATGTCAGAGGATCCAGCGCGACCAGTTTCTGTTCCCTGAGCAAGGGGTCCAGCAGCACCAGCCGTCCCAGCAGCATGCCCTGGTGGGCAAGGGCGGCGTCGATCGACAGGCCCGAATCAGTATAAGTAATGCGATAGTCAGGTAATGCCGACTCAGGCGCTTTTGCATGCAGCCACTCCCGCCAGGTCACGTCCTGGTCATCGCCGCCCAGCATGCCCCGGTCGCCAATCAATGGCAGGCGCGCGAAATCGCCGGCGTCGATCAGTGGCGCCCATGCCGGATATTGTCGCGGTGTACAGACAGCCTGGTGGGCCTCTTTCATGAGGCTATCGCACAGTGGTGTTTCATAATGACCCTTGCCATACCGGATCGCCAGATCCAGGTCGTCAAAGGTGAAATCAATCAATTTGGGCGAACTGTCTATGTCCAGCCGAATGGTTGGGTGCTGGCGAAAGAACGCGGGCAGGCGTGGATTGAGCCAGAAACGCGCGAACGACGGCAATACGCTGATGCGCACCAGTAACGGATCGCGTGGATGGTGAAAGGAACCGGCCAGCAGGTCGAAGGCCTGGGATAGCTTGGGCAGCGCGTCGCGCCCATAAGCGGTCAGTACGATTCCGCTGCGCGATTGGGTAATGACGCGCTGGCCCAGATGGTGTTCCAGCTGCTTGATCTGCTGGCTCACCGCCGAGGGCGTGACGTGCAGTTCCTTGGCCGCCAGCGCCATGGATTTGAGGCGCGCAGTGGCTTCGAATGCCTTGAGGCTGTTCAGCGGAGGAAGCGGCTGGCGGGTTTTCAAGAAAGGCCTTGTAGATGCGAGTGCTCGGGTATGATCGATTGTAGGGCTTATCCTGTCATTTGCCGACAGGATTTGCGCAAATCACTGACTATGTTGTGTAAAGCGTACGTGTTGGATGGCTGTTTTAAAAAAAACGGCGCCCGATGTGGCTCGGGGTCGGCTTGTGTCTGAATGAGGCGCGGGCGCATTGCTTATGGCCGAACCGGCGGCGCCTGGCCTGTGCCGATGATGGCGCTGGCGCGCGATGGCAGGCCGAACGCAGCTTTGGCCGGTCGCTGAAACGAGGGTACAGTCACGCCAGCGTATAAATGGCCGGGTGCCGCTGCAAAAAGCAGAAAATCAACAGCAGATAAAGAAAAACGCTCCGGTCCTTGGGGGAAGGGAGCGTTTGATGGTTGCCTGCAGCGCTGGCCTGTATGGTCGGCTTTACCTGCTGGCTGTTTGCCGTTTACATCGCGTTTTTGAAGTCGCGATCTGCGCGGTCGAAGTTATCGACCACGGTTTGCGAAGGCGCTTCGGTCAACAGTGAAACGGCTACGATCACAATCATGCCGGCAATGAAACCAGGTACGATTTCATACAGGTCGCTGCCGCTGTACTGTTTCCACAATACCACCACCAGCGCGCCGGCTACCATGCCGGACAATGCGCCGGCTGCGTTCATGCGACGCCAGAAGACCGACAGGATAATGACCGGACCGAAAGCGGCGCCAAAGCCAGCCCAGGCGTATGCAACCAGGCCGAGAACCCTGCTTTCCGGATCAGATGCGATCCAGATGGAGATCAGAGCGATCATCAGGACCATCGCGCGGCCGATCCAGACCAGTTCTTTCTGGGCCGCATGCGGGCGGATGAAGCCCTTGTAGAAGTCCTCTGTAATGGCGCTGGAGCATACCAGTAACTGGCAACTGAGCGTACTCATGACCGCAGCCAGAATAGCTGACAGAATGACGCCTGCGATCCATGGGTTGAACAGGATCTGGGCCAGTTCAATAAAGATGCGTTCGCTGTTTGTCGTCACCTCGCCGGCTTGCTCAGGATGCAACTGGAACCACGCAATGCCAAAATAACCAACAGCGACTGCGCCGGCCAGACACAGGATCATCCACGTCATGCCGATGCGACGTGCGGACTTCAGGCTTTTGACCGAATCGGCTGCCATAAAGCGCGCCAGGATATGCGGCTGGCCGAAGTAACCCAGGCCCCATGCCGCAGCGCTTACGATGGCAATAAAGCTGGTGCCTGAAATCAGGCTGGAGTAATTCTTGCTGACCGCAGTGGCCGCCTGATCAATGGTTGCGGTGACAGCAGACAGATCGCCCAGCCCGAGCAGTACCATGATCGGCGTGAGGATGAGCGCAAAGAACATCAGCGACGCCTGGATCGTGTCGGTCCAGCTGACTGCCAGAAAACCGCCGATAAAGGTATAGATGATGGTGGCGCCGGCGCCCAGCCACATTGCGGTGACATAGTCCACGTGAAAAAGGCTTTCGAATAGTCGGGCGCCTGCCACAATCCCGGAGGCGCAGTAGATGGTAAAGAAAAACAGAATGATGGCTGCAGCAGCAATCTTGATGATGACGCTGCCGGCGCCAAAGCGGTGATGAAAATATTCGGGAAGCGTCAGCGCGTTGTTGTTGTATTCGGTGTGCATGCGCAGACGGCCGGACACCAGCAGCCAGTTGAAGTAGGCGCCGACGGTCAGGCCGATGGCGATCCAGGCTTCGGACAGGCCGGCCAGATAAATCGCGCCGGGCAACCCCATGAGCAGCCAGCCCGACATGTCGGAAGCGCCCGCCGAGAGCGCTGTCACAAAACTGCCCAGGCTGCGTCCGCCCAGGATATAGTCGTCAAAATTACGTGTTGAAAAGTAGGCGATAAACCCGACTGCCAGTACGACAATCAGATATATGGCGAACGTGATGATCATTGGATTTATGCCACTCATTCCTCGTTCCCTGTGTCTGTCTGTTGAAAGTGTTGGATTTTACGGAAAACTAAAACAGATGAATATAAGGGTTAACTCTTATAAATCAGGGTTAACTTTATGATTTGATGTGGATATTATTTTCCATTTTTCTGATTGGCGGCAAGGTTAACCTCTGTATTGCCGGATGCCTCAATGACCGGGTGGATCAATTGCCCGTTTGTTCAGCAACCGCTTATCCGATCCGCCGGTCGCTTGCCGGCGCTGCAGCGCGTTTGCCCGGCTGCGCAACAGCACGTTGGCGCATCGGGTTGCCGCGCCTCTTCCGCTTGCAGATTCCCGGGTCTTCGAATCGCATCATCCATCGCCGCGCCTGTGCCGCCGCGCCGGTGGTCTACGGCGGGTCGGGCGTCAGCAAAGCAAGAGCTTTCTATAGCTTTTCGCGCAATTCGTAGTCAATAACGACATCGCGCGCGTCGCCGGCGCTCTCGGGTCGCAACCCCATCCAGGTGCCCAGTCCCAGCGGCGAGGCTTGGCCCAGACGAATTCCTTTGACGTCGTCTTTTTTCAGCACGACCTCGACGTCCCAGTTCAGTTCGATGCCCACATAATGCCGCAACCAGTGTATCAGTTGCTTTGCCTTGCGCGTGCCTGGCATGAATTGCTCAAATTCGGATCGGGTAAGGGGGCCGAGCGACAGGCGGAATTTGTGCTGCGCATCGCGCACGGCGCTGCCCAGAATCGTATCCTGACCCAGCCCCATGTTGCCGTTAAGGCCCAACTGCTGCGACGGATGCAGGTCGATCCATTGCGGCACGAACTCTTTTAAGCTGACGTCGATATTGAAGAACGTTTTCAATATCTGGATAATGCCTTCGGGATTGCGCGTCTGGCGCACCAGGTGGCCGGCAAAAAAATACTTGGCGTGATCCATGATGGAGTCACGCTGTTTCATCGATTCCTGCCCCTGGTTGATCAGGCTGGCAACATGACGGCTGAAGTTTTCTTCGGGGCGATCCAGGCTGACCGTGCTTTGCGCGTCTGCCCAGGCCCGGTAAAACAGGGCAATCAGGCGATGATGAAAAATGTCGGCAAAGGCTGAAAGGGTATGATCCCGATGGTGCACGATCCGCTCGCGCACGTATTCGGTCAGATGCAAGGGCAACGGCCCGTTGGGGCCGAACAGGCCATAACTCAGGATGGAGACAATGGGCGGGCCGTCTTGAGCGCGGTCCACATCGCAAATCGTCGATGGCGCAAACGCCATGGAGGGTTCCTGGCGCAGTCGCACCGGTTCGCGCGAAGGCAGCGAATCACGCCCCAGCGGCTTGCGTGTGCCGCTGCGTGCGTCCAGCCAGCGCAGCACATGATACAGACCGAAACGATAGGGGTCCGCTTCAAGCTTTTGCCAGAAGTCTGGCGGCAGCGTATTGGCCGGGGTCACAGGATCCGAAGGTGTATCCATGCGGTTGTCGTAGCTGTCAAAAGGTGTTTAAGATATCGTGCTGGGATGACATGGCGGTTGCGGTCAGTGTACCCGAAAGCTTCATTGTTGTGTAAGGCGGCCGCCCCGATGATATCAGATACGAAGAACAGAACCCGATCTGCAGCGTCGGCAGATGTATACTATCGCGCGGGCGGCGGGGTGTGCACGCCGCACGATTGGCCGTGCCTATTGCCGCGTGTTGTTGTGTTGCTCTGATGCGACCGCTTTAATACAATTGCTTGGCTGGCCCCTGTTCTTGCGGTTGTTCCGTTGGGCTGATCCGGTTGTTCGCATTGGCCGGGTCTGCGCCGGGTTGCTGTAGCGGGTCCGGCGTCTGGCAGGGTCGGCAGCGCGGCTGGGCAGGCCGGACGGCAAGCGCGCATCAGCGTTGCGCTCCAATACGTTTGAGGAATAAATGGCACAAAATATTTACGACGATCCTGAGTTTTTCGCCGGTTATATTCAGTTGCCCAGGCAGGTTCTTGGTCTGGAGGGGGCGCCGGAATGGCCCGCGATCCGGGCGCTGCTGCCCGATCCGACCGGCAAACAGGTGGTCGATCTGGGCTGCGGCTTTGGTTGGACCTCGCGCTGGTTTCGCCAGCAGGGCGCAAGCGCGGTGCTCGGACTGGATCTGTCGCAGAACATGATTCAGCGTGCCAGGGCAGACACCGCAGATACGGCTATCGAATACCGGATCGCCGATCTGGATTCGCTGACGCTTGCCCCGGCCAGCTTCGATATCGCCTATAGCGCATTATCCTTTCACTATGTCCAGGATTTTGATCGCCTTGTGCGCGTTATCCATCAGTGCCTGCTGCCGGGCGGGCATCTGGTTTTTTCAATTGAGCATCCGATCTTCATGGCCGCGGCCGCTCCTCACTGGATCAGTGACGAGCAGGGCCGCAAAACGTGGCCGGTCAACGGATACGCTCGGGAAGGGGAGCGCCGCACGGACTGGTTTGCAACCGGCGTGCTGAAATATCACCGGACGATCGGCACAACATTGAACGCCCTGATTGCCGCGGGCTTTCAAATTCAGGCGGTGCAGGAGTTTGCGCCCACCGCTGAGCAGATTCAGCAGTTGCCGCAACTGGCAGAGGAACTGGAGCGTCCCATGATGTTGATTGTGTCGGCGACAGCGTAGCGGCCGGCGCTCGGCAGCACCGGGTTATGCTGTTGCAGGCCGGGTGCGAAGGCTGGATCGGCGCGCTTACATTTGGCAAAACTTTAAGGTTCGAAAACCTTTCGGGATACACGTAACATACAGAACATCATTTTCACAGGCAGGTCATATCTTTCGGCTACGCTTTTCTATTTACTTTACAAATGACAGCAAGCAAAACAAACAACTATGTCTGAAATCAATCGCAGCGATCTCTTTGGAAAACTTGACACCCTGCTGTACCGCGCTCTGGAAGGCGCCACGGCATTTTGCAAACTTCGCGGGAACCCGCATGTGGAGCTGGTGCACTGGCTGCATCAGATCATGCATGAGCATGACAGTGATCTGCAGAAAATCATTCGTTACTTCGAGCTCAATCCCGACCAGCTGGAACGCGGCATCATTGCCACCCTGGACGAGCTGCCGCGCGGCGCCTCGTCTGTTTCCGATCTGTCTGAGCATCTGGATAATGCAACCGAGCGCGCCTGGGTATATGGCTCGCTCAAGTATGGGGAAGCGCGTATCCGCGGTGCGCATCTGATTCTGGGCATTCTCAAGACCCATTCGCTGCGCAATGTGCTCTACGGAATTTCATCGGAGTTCAAGAAGATCACACCGGATGTGCTGGCCGATCATCTGCCGGCCATTGTCAAGGATTCGGTCGAACAGCAGGACAGCGCTGCTTTGTCCGAGAGCGGCACAGCGGTGCCGGCTGGCGGGGCCAGCGGCAAGTCTGCGCTGGCGCAGTATGCGGTAGACATGACCGCCCGGGCGCGTAACAATGAAATTGATCCGGTATCTGGTCGCGACGAAGAAATTCGGCAGATTGTCGATATTCTGATGCGCCGTCGCCAGAATAACCCATTGCTCACCGGCGAGGCCGGTGTCGGCAAAACAGCGGTCGTCGAAGGGCTGGCGCTGCGACTGGCCAGTGGCGATGTGCCGCCGTCGCTGCGAGAGGTGTCGCTGTATTTGCTGGATATCGGGCTGTTGTCCGCCGGCGCGAGCATGAAAGGCGAATTTGAATCGCGCCTGCGCCAGGTCATCGACGAAGTGCAGGCCAGTGAAAAGCCGATTGTATTGTTTATAGATGAAATCCATACCTTGATTGGCGCAGGCGGTGCTGCCGGAACAGGCGACGCGGCCAACCTGCTCAAGCCCGCGCTGGCGCGTGGTCAGTTGCGCACGATTGGCGCTACGACCTGGGCCGAATATAAGAAGTATATAGAAAAAGATCCGGCCCTCACGCGTCGCTTTCAGGTGGTGCAGGTGCATGAGCCGGCCGAAGCCCGCGCGCTGATCATGTTGCGCGGCCTGGCCGGCAGGCTGGAGTCGCATCATCAGGTGCTGCTTCTGGATGAAGCGATTGATGCGGCTGTGCGCCTGTCTCACCGCTATATTCCCGCGCGCCAGCTTCCCGACAAGGCGGTGGCGCTTCTGGATACCGCTTGCGCCCGCGTGGCGGTAAGCCAGCACGCCCAGCCGCCGGCCGTCGAGGATTGCCGGCGGCGCATAGAGCATTTGCAGATCGAGCGCGATATTGCACAGCGGGAATTGCAGGTGGGTGTCGGCAGCGAGACTCGCATCGTCAACATCGACAGCGACCTGCAGGCCGCACGTGACAAACTGGATCAGTTGGAAGAAAACTGGCGGACCGAGCAGGAACTGGCGGCCAAGTTGTTTGAGTTACGCCAGGTATTGCGCGCTGAAGATACCGATGAGCAGCTGCGCAGCGACACCCTGGTCGCGCTCAGGCAAGTGCAGCAGCAACTGGAAGCCCAGCAGGGTGAAGCGCCCCTGATTTTCCCCTCGGTCGATGCTAACGCGGTTGCCGCGGTTGTGGCGGACTGGACAGGAATTCCTGTCGGTCGTATGGTCAAGGATGAGGCCAGTTCGGTGTTGCAGTTGTCCGATGCTCTGGAAAAGCGCGTGATTGGGCAGCGCGATGGGCTGGATGCCATTACCCGCCGTATTCAGACCTCCCGCGCCCGCCTCACGGATCCGAACAAGCCGGTAGGGGTGTTCCTGCTTTGCGGCCCCAGCGGCGTGGGCAAGACCGAGACGGCGCTGGCGCTGGCCGAAACGCTTTACGGTGGGGAACAGAATCTGATCTCCATTAATATGAGCGAATTCCAGGAGGCGCACACTGTTTCCACGCTCAAAGGCGCGCCACCCGGGTATGTTGGCTATGGCGAGGGCGGTGTGCTCACCGAAGCCGTGCGGCGACGCCCCTACAGCGTTGTGTTGCTCGATGAAGTAGAAAAGGCGCATGCCGATGTGCACGAGATCTTCTTTCAAGTCTTCGACAAGGGCTGGATGGAAGACGGGGAAGGGCGTTATATCGATTTTAAAAACACCGTGATTATTCTTACCTCCAATGTGGGTACGGATCGCATCGTGGATCTGTGCAAGGATCCAGACTTGATGCCCGATGCTGAGGGGCTGGCCGGCGCCTTGCGTGAACCATTGCTGAGCGTGTTTCCTGCCGCCCTGCTGGGGCGGCTGGTCGTGGTCCCTTATTTGCCGCTGTCCGATGAGATGCTGGCGAGCATCGTGCGCCTGCAACTGGATCGCATCAAGGTGCGCTTGCAGCAAAATCACAATATCGAGTTTGACGTCACCGACGCTGCTGTGGCGCAGATCGTCGGACGCTGTACCGAAGTGGAGTCTGGCGGGCGGATGGTGGATGCAATCCTGACCAATACGGTATTGCCTAAAGTGAGTCAGGAAATTTTGCTGAGCACCATTGAGGGCCGCAGTCTGGCCCGGCTGTCCTTGGATGCGCAGGGCGGCGAGTTCGTCTATCAATACAGCTGAAAATCCGGCCAGCGATAATCACGATCAAAGCAATGCCCGCTAGTGCAGCGGGCATTTTTCCGAATGGCTCATGATGGGCGCGGTGGGCACGGTGGGTGTCGCATCGGCCGCTGGCGCGCCTGGTCAAACGCCTTATTTCTTGTCCGGGTCTTTGTCTTTGTAACCGGAATACGCTGCGCGCTGCAACGTATCAAGAATGTTGTCCTGCTTGTGGCTGTCCAGGGCGTTGTCCTTGCTCAGGGTCGTCGGGCTGTCGTCGCTGAAAATAGTATAGCGATCTTTATCCGTGCCATCGGTAGGCAATGCATCCAGTGGGTCGCCATCAATGGTCGGATGATGCATGCCTTCCGGTTTGAGCAGTTCTACAGGATTGTGATGATTGCGATTGGTCGCCGACTCCATATCAAACGGATGTCGCTCGTCGGCTGCGGCGCCGCCAACGGGCAGTACGCCGGGGCCGCTGAGCAGGTCCTTGAAGATATCGTCAGGATTCTCTTCCGGCACAGGCGCGGCAGCAGGATTGTCTTGCGCATCGGCTGGCCGTGCTGCAGGGGCATTCTCCGGCGCCATCCGCGATCCTGTCGGGTCGCCGCCCATGGGCGCAACCGTGGTGTTGGGTACAGGCGCCGGGGGCGGCATCCTGTTAATTGGCGTGCCAAGCGGGTGTTCTTCAGGATAGGGATCCGGCTGCGCCGTATCGGCGCCCCGTGTGGCGGGTTGTTGATAGGCCGGATGCCACGTGGGCAGGGTCTCGTCATTGCCGGCAGCAGTTGCTGGGTTCGGGGCCGGGCGGCCGGCTGCCATGGTCCCGCCGGTTGCTGCAGCGGCGCCGACAAATGCTGCGGTATCGTACGGCGTCGCGCTCAGGGCGGGGTCGTCCAGGGCAGCGGGCTGGGCCGTTGCTGGCGCTGGCCCGTCAACGATAATCAGATAATCTCCTACAGTGATCCGGTCGCCGTTGTTGACGCTGGCTTCCTGGGAAAGTCCGAGCGGCGTATCGTTGACGGCGACGCGGCTCATGCTGCTCATATTGAGCACGGTGCCTGAGGCGCCGCCTTCCTGCATGCGGACAATAGCCTGCAGCGTGCTGAGTTCGCCCGATGGGTCGGGCAGGTTCAGATCATTCTGTTCGCCACGGCCAATCGTGCCGCCGGGCGGCTGCAACTGGCAGGTGAATGTGGTGGCGTCGTGCAGATGTTGTACGGTCAATTTCATGATAGGTTCTGCTCCTTGGCCGGAGACGGTTGTGACGTCTCCGTCGTGCCGCGCCCGCCTACTTTGTCAGAGGACGGATGGGCGTAATGCTGCCGCCGGCCTGTGTGTCCGTGCCTGCCGTTTTGTCGGGCTGGTGTTGCGCCTGTGTTCGCTCAAAAACGGGGCCCCAGGAAGGGTGCGATTTCTCGGCGGGAAGCAAGGTGAAATTGGGATCCAGTGTCAGAATTTGTTCAAAAGTGCTGGCGCAACTGCGCTTGGCTTCAGTCAGGCATTCGCTGAATGCCTTGTACTTGAGTGCGGTCGTGTGCAGTGGGACCGAACCGGCGCTCAGCGCCGGCGTGTTTGTTACCTGGGTAATGACTGCGTCATATTGCCCTGCCATAAAACTTTCACGTATCGGCCGGATCTGTACTTCTTCGGACGAGGATAATGCGGTTGAGCCGGCGCTGCTCCACAGAGAGCATGCCGACATCAGGACGCCGGCAGCAAGTACACCGGACAGCAGAACCACACGTGAAGCGTTCATTTTTTTGAAGTGAGACATGTTTGTGTAATAGAAATATTTAATAATGCTGTTTTGATATAGCCTGTTAATGCAAATAAAAATATGCCGTTTTTCCCGCCATTGGCAAATGCGAGCTCAGTCACGTTGCTGCCATTTTTGCGAAGGACGCGACCTTCATTGGGTGTGTTTAGACAGCCGGACTGCGTACAGAATATATTAATACTTGCAGATGACAATAACATGTTAATCCAGCAGCGTTGTGCTTAAGAAACGTAAATTGTGTAACATATAGGTAACTTTGGAAAAATACTGTTTAATTTAACTACATCTTAGTTAATTTCAGTAAGAGTATAGGTTTTTGTGCTTGATGTTTTGGTCTGTCACAAACACAATTGGAACTGACGAATTTGCCGGTCTTGCAGGCGCTGGCAAAGGACCTGCGAGTGCAAGCGCCCTGGCAAATACGTCTTCGTGGCAGTTAAGCAGTCAAGAGCAGACACATGCACGGTATTTGAATGAGGACTTGGCAAATGACATTTATTTATAACAAGATCATGAAGCTGGGAACGGTAGGCCTGATTGCTGCCGGTGTGCTGGCCGGATGCGCATCCACCGAATCCAAAATGGCTGTTCCCTATATTGTAGAGTTAAAAGCAGACAATCAGGTAAACCCGAATGCGTCGGGCAAGCCTTCTCCTATCAAGGTCACTGTCTACGAACTGAAGTCCACCAATGCCTTTGACACGGCAGACTATTTTGCCCTAATGAAGGACCCGCGCGCAGTGCTCGGTGACCAGATGCTTGAAGTCAATTCCCGTATCATCAAGCCAGGTTCGACCGAGGAGATCAAGGCATCGGGCAACACCCAGGCCAAGGCGCTGGGCATTGTCGCTTCGTACCGCGATCTGAACAACAGTCAGTGGCGCCTGGTCGTGGATCTGCCGGAAGCCGAGACGACCAATTTTTACAAATTCTGGCAGTTCTCTCCAGATGAAAAGCGTATTCGCATCGATGTGCAGAGAGCTGCCGTCAACGTTAACAAGACAGAATCAAAATAAATTGCAGATTGTTTTATGAGCATAAAAGACAAAGTAGTCTGGTCGGAGGGAATGTTTCTTCGCCCTCATCATTTTCAGCAGTTCGAACGATTTCTGGAACACAACCTGCGAGTACGCATTGAAAGTATCACCAGCGTGTTCTGGGGGTTTCAGGATCTGGATATTGATGTGGATGCCCTGGCGCTGGGCAAGATTGCGCTGAAAAAAGCCACGGGTCTGTTTCCCGATGGCACGCCGTTCAGCTTTGATGCAGAATCGGCGCCATTTGCCCTAGAGGTGCCGGCCGGCACGCTGGATAAACGGGTATACCTGGCCATACCGCGCGTACGCGAAGGCGCCGAGGACGTTGTGTTCGAAGAGACGCCCGATTCCCTGGCGCGGTATAGCGTCATAGAAGACGAGGTTGTCGATACCTGCGAGGTATCTCTTGGAACGGCGGTGGTCCAGGTCGGACGATTGCGTTTCCGGCTGATGCTCGAATCTGATTTCGGTGATGAGTGGATCGGCATGCCGCTGGCCTGGATTACCGAACGCAGCGCCGACAACAAGGTCGTCCTGGACTTCACTTATATTGCGCCGGTGCTGTCGAGCAATGTGAGTTTTGCGCTGACCGGCTTTATCCGCGAACTGTTCGGGCTGCTCAATGCCCGCAGCGAGTTGCTGGCCGCGCGTCTGAATCAGCCGGGGCGCGGCGGTGTCGCCGAAATCTCGGAGTTCCTGATACTGGAAACCATCAATCGCTACCGTGGCGCCTTATGGCATATGATCACGCTTGGCAATGTCCACCCGGAACGCATTTTCCATGACTTTCTGATGCTGGCCAGCGATCTGGCCACCTTTACCGGCGCTGGCAAACGCATGGAAACGTTCCCTGCTTATGTGCACGATAATTTACGACTTAGCTTTGAGCCGCTGATGCAAGTGCTGCGCCGGGCGCTGACCACCATTCTGGAAGAGCAGGCCATTCGCATACCATTGCACGACAAAGGACAGGGGCTGCGGGTAGGGCAGATCACCGACCCGCACCTGTTGCAGTCTGCCGAATTTATTATTGCCGTTCATGCCGATATGCCGGCCGAGCTCACGCGAACCCGCTTTCCGGCACAGGTTAAACTGGGACCGGTCGAACGTATCCGCGATCTGGTGCATTTGCAATTGCCGGGCGTTTCACTCAAGCCTGTGACGAATGTACCGCGCCAGTTGCCGTACAGCGCCGGACATATTTATTTTTCACTGGAAAAAACCGGCGACATGTGGACGCAACTGGAACGCACCGGCGCGCTGGCGCTGCATCTGGCCGGAGACTTTCCGGGGCTGACACTTGAGTTCTGGGCAGTCAGAGAGGATCGGGACAGATAAACATGGCAGAAAATTTCGCCGGGACGCCGATTGGTCCCTGGGCAAACTCCACCGCAATGCCCGACATTGGCAAATTGCGGCCCGATGACTATGTGATCAGTGGTTCCAATACGCTGGTGGCTGCGGCCAACCCGCTGCTGGTGCTGATTCCCCAAATTCGCAACACCCGTTCGCATCCGTCTCCCGCCCAGTTGCGCGAGCACCTGGTCGATGAAGTGCGCCAGTTTGAATTGCGCGCGCAGCATGCAGGCATACGCAACGAGACGATTCTTGGCGCGCGTTATTGTCTGTGCACGGCGCTGGATGAGGCGGCCGCGCTCACGCCCTGGGGCGGCGGCGGTATGTGGTCGGCCAATAGCCTGCTGGTCACCTTCCATAACGAGACGTGGGGTGGCGAGAAATTCTTCCAGCTGCTGGCCAAGCTATCGCAGAATCCGGCGCAGCATATTGACCTGCTGGAGCTGCTTTACTATTGCCTGGTGCTGGGCTTTGAAGGGCGCTATCGGGTCGTGGACAACGGTCGCTCGCAACTGGAAACGTTGCGCCAGCGTCTGCTGCTGATCCTGCGCAATGCCCGTGGCCAGTATGCCGCCGCATTGTCGCCGCACTGGCAGGATGCGCCGATTCTAAACAAGGTGCGGCGTCTGCCGATTCCCTTATGGGTATTTGCCGTGCTGGCTGCCGCGCTGGGCTTCCTGTCGTTTCTTGGCCTGCAGTGGAGCCTGGGCGACCGTTCGGACAAACTGTTCGCAGATGTCATTAAAATCAAGCCGCCAACGGTGCAGATCAGCGCGCCGCAAGTCAAGCGTGAACCCGTCAAAACTGACAGGATCGCGCCGTTTCTTGCGCCTGAAATACGTGAGAATTTGCTCACGGTTCGTGATGAGGCCGATCGCAGCGTGATTGTGCTGCGCGGCGACGGTCTGTTCGAGTCTGGCGCCGATGCCATCCGCTCGCAATATCTGCCGGTGCTCTCGCGCGTGGCCGATGCGCTCAATGCCGTACAGGGCAATATTCTGGTGACGGGCTACAGTGATAATGTTCCCATCAAGACCATTAAATATCCTTCCAACTGGGAGCTGTCCCAGGCCCGGGCCGACGCCGTCAAAAAACTGCTGGATGAACGCCTGACCAATAAATTACGCGTACGCGCGGAAGGCCGTGGCGAGGCCGATCCCGTGGCGCCAAACGATACGCCGGAGAACCGGGCGCGCAATCGCCGCGTGGAGATCACCTTGCTTGTTTCACCTGTTGCGCCGGGCTCATCGGCCCCGGCTGATCCGTCTGCCATGCCAGAACGGGGAGCGAACCGATGATCAGTCGCTTTTTCAGTTTTCTTTTCAGTCGCGGTCTGTGGGTCTTTCTCGGACTGCTGGTCATATCGTTCCTGATCTGGACCGTTGGCCCCAGCCTGTCGGTCAATAACTGGTACCTGCTCGATTCCCAGGAGGTGCGTCTTTGGGTGATCGGCGCGATCTGGGGCATCTGGCTGCTGCGCATTATCTGGCGCAAGTGGCGTGAAGGCCGGCTCAATGCACAACTGCTGGGCCAATTGCGCAAGCCCAAGCCCGAAGCCGAACTCAAGGCGATGCCCGAAGCCGAGCGCGCCGAAATCAAAGTCTTGTCCGAGCGATTTGACGAGGCCATTACGCTGCTGCGCAATTCACGTTTCGAGGCCGGCGAGAACAAGTCGCCGCTGGCGCGCTTTTCCAAGCAGTATCTGTATCAATTGCCGTGGTACGTATTTATTGGTGCACCGGGTTCCGGAAAAACCACCGCGCTGGTCAATTCAGGGCTCAATTTCCCGTTGGCGGACCGCTTCGGCAAAGTGGCGCTCAAAGGCATTGGCGGAACACGCAATTGTGATTGGTGGTTCACCGATGAGGCCGTGTTGCTTGATACGGCGGGTCGCTACACCACACATGAAAGCGATCCGACAGGGGATGAGCAGGAATGGAAAGGGTTTCTGAACCTGCTGACCAAGTATCGGGGACGTCAGCCGATCAATGGCGTAATGCTTACGGTGAGCGTGGCGGATCTGCTGAGCGCCACCGATACCGAACGGGTGGCGCATGCTGCGGTGTTGCGGCGGCGCTTGCAGGAGTTGCGCGAAGAGCTGGGGATTCAGTTCCCGGTCTATGTGCTGGTGACCAAAACCGATTTGCTGTCCGGGTTTGAAGAATATTTCGCGACCTTCAGCCGGCAGGAGCTGGATCAGATCTGGGGCTTTACGATTCCGTATGAGCAGGCGCAAAAGCCGGATTTCAAGCTGATGTCCGCCTACGATGCCGAGTACGAATTGTTGCAGAAGCGGCTTTACGAAGCGCTGCCGGATGTGCTGGCCGCGGAACCGGACGAAACGCGACGCGCCCTGGCGTATCTGCTGCCGCAACAGTTTGCTGGTCTGCGCCAGGTTCTGGGGCATTTCCTGAGCGATGTATTTTCCAGTTCCAAGTTTGAATCGGTGGTGATTCCGCGCGGCATTTATTTCACCAGCGGCACGCAGGGTGGCCAGACGTTCGACCGGGTCACGGGTCAGCTCAGGAAATATCTGAAGATCGAGGGTATCCGGGATCAGGGATCCGGTATTCCGCTGGAAACCGGGAAAAGCTACTTCTTGCACAATCTGCTCAAGGACGTGGTGTTTCCCGAGTCCATGCTGGCCGGCCTGAATCTGAAATGGGAACGCCGTTACCGCACGATCCAGTGGGGCGGCTACGTATTGCTCACTGGCGTGCTTGCCATTTGTCTGCTGGTCTGGCTTAACAGTTACCGAAACAATCGCAACTATCTTGAGCATGTCGGCGATAAGCTGCCCGGCTTCAACCAGCTGAGCCGGGATATCAAGATTACCGAATCGGGCGATGTGCTGGGCCTGGTGCCATTTATGAATGCAACGACCGAACTGCCCAATGGCAAAGACTTCCCGGTCGAAAGCCCGCCTGTCTGGAATACGTTCGGTCTGTACCAGGGCAGCAAGATCGCTGCGGCGGCCAACAGCATTTACGACGAGACGATCAAGCAAGTTTTGTTGCCGCAGGTATCGCGGCGAATTGAAAACGCGCTGGAAAACGCGCCGCCCGACGATCTGGAATACTCATACGAGGCCTTGCGCGCCTATCTCATGATGTACGACGCCGAGCATTATGATCCGTCGTTTTTGCAATCGTGGGTGCTGTCCGATATGCAGAAAATTCTGCCTGCCGGCTACACCACGCAGGATTATGATCAACTCAGGCTGCATATCAACCGCTTATTCAATAACGGCGTGATGTCGTCGCCGTTCCCCAGGAATGATGCGCTGATTGAACGGGTGCGCGGCAATCTGGATCGTCACGCGCTGTCCGAACGGGTATATAGTCGCATGCTGCGCCTGTTGTCAGGTCAGAGCCTGACACAGAGCACGTTTATTACTTTGGGAGGCGCCGAAGCTTCTGCGGTTTTTTTTCGCAAAAGCGGCAAACCCCTCAATGAGGGGATTCCCGGGTTGTATACCTATAACGGCTACTGGAATGTCTTTAGCAAGAACGTGGAGAATGTGGCCACCCAATTGCGCGAGGACGATACCTGGGTGCTGGAGGTCAAGTCCGGCAGCTTTGCCGATGGCAGCAATCGCAAGCTGTTCGAGGATGTAAAAAAAAGATATTTTGACGATTATGTGCAGTACTGGGACAACTATCTGGCAGATGTTTCAGTGCGCAAGCCGCAGACAATGCTGCAGAGCATAGAAATTGCCCGCAGTCTGTCCTCGTCCAATTCACCGCTGGTCAAGTTTGTCAAAGGGGTCGCGCTAGAGACCACGCTGCTGCGCGAGGATGAAGAGAATCAGCGTTCGCTGATCGACCGGGCGCGGGAACGGGTGACCGGCTCGACGCAGTCGCTCGAGTCCATGTTCGGCGCGACCGGAATCGATAATCCGATACGCCGGGATGCGACTCAGGAGAAACTGGAAAAAATTGTCGATAATCATTTTGTGCAGTATCGCGAACTGGCCCGCAGCGCGGGGCAGGGCGTGCCCCCGCCGATCGAGGGGACGACCGGGCTGCTTAATGAACTGTATACCTATCTGACCGCAGCCGATACCGCCTTGCGCAGCCAAAGCCCGCTGCCGCCGGCAGACGTGCTGACCAAGCTGCAAGCCGAGGCGGGCCGGGTGCCCCCGGCGGTGGGCGGCGTGCTCACAGACCTGTCGGTGACCGCATCACGTCAGGTGGCCGGCGTGCGCCAGGAAAAAGTGGGTGAAGATGTGAATGCGGTGCTTGGCAATTTTTGTCGTCGTTCGATTGCCGGGCGGTATCCGTTTGGCAACTCCTCCAAGGATGTGGCGCCCAATGACTTTGCACGCTTCTTCGGTCCCCAGCAGATGATGGACCAGTTCTTTCGTGAAAACCTGGCCAGCCTGGTCGACATGAGTGGCGGCAGATGGCGCTTCAAACCGGGTATCGATGGTAACAAGGGGGGCGTCGCAGGCTTTCTGGATTCCTTTGAAAAAGCGGCGGTCATCCGTGATGTCTATTTTGCGGCCGGAAAACTGGAGCCGTCGTACAAGGTTGCGGTACGTCCGATCGATATGGATCCGGAAATCACGCAGATGGTGGTGGAAGTGGACGGGCAGACGCTGACATACGCCCATGGCCCGCAGGTAGGTACGACCATGGAGTGGCCTGGCAAGCAGGGTAGTAACCAGGTCAGCATCAGTCTGCAACCGCAAATCGGCACTTCAGGTATTTCCGCATCAGGTCCCTGGGCGCTGAACCGCCTGCTGGATCGTGCCAGCCTGCGGCAGGGGCGCTCGCCGGAAGTGACGGTCGCCACTTTTAATATCGGTGGTCGCCGGGTGACCCTGGAGTTCGCCGCCTATTCGGCCAAAAGCCCGTTTCGCCTGA
>DATGQC010000244.1:0-6603 GCA_035304425.1 Advenella sp. | reverse complement strand
GTCCGGTTTTTCGCCCCGACCGATCCCTGTATCGCGACGGCCGCACTATCACTGGCGCCGCTCATTCTGGCCGCGTTTATCCCGCAATTGCCGTGTTACTTTCCTGCCTGGTGCACAAGGGACAGCAACCCAGCTGCCAGGGTAAACAGGCCAGCGAACCCACGATTAAGGATTTTCTGCTGTTTTGCCGAATGCATTAAGCGCAGGATCCTGGCCGCCAGCCACGTGTATGCACTCATCACGATAACGTCCACCACCGTCATGGTGATACCCATCACAAGATATTGCTGCGCAAGCGGCGCGCGCGGGTCAATAAATTGCGGCAACACGGCAAGCAGGAACACCATCGCCTTGGGATTGCTCATGTTAACCAGAAAGCCGCGCAGTACCAATCGATGGGCCGGCACATCAGGCACCCGGGTGTCCAGCTGTATCAGGCGCACCGGCGCCCGCCATTGTTGCCAGGCCAGATAAAGCAAATAAATAACACCGAACCACTTGATTAGCGCGAAGGCCCAAGTGGTGGTGGTGAGCAGAACCCCCACTCCCGCGGCAACGATGGAGATTTGCGCCGCCAGCGCCAGTTGCAGGCCCAGAATATTCCAGAGCCCCAGGCGGACCCCATGGTTAACGCCGGCAGACATGGAAGCAATCGCACCCGCGCCCGGCGAAATGCTGATCAGCCAGCATGCCAGGAAAAACGCCGACCACAATTGCCATGACATAATTGATATCCTTCAGAAAGGCGAAATATACTGACGGTCACCTGCGGCCAGTCGCAACGGCCCCCCGGGACCAGCGTGTGCCGTAATGACTGCAACAAAAATTTGAAAAAAAACGAAAACGCGACAAGACAGGCTGTGAGCCTTCAGGGGCGGCCAAAGCCGAAAAAGCCTCTGCACCCCCGGGTAAAATGCCAACGCAACTGCGGCTGACCATCATGCTCGTTACCTTAAATGGCAAGTGTCGACCAAAGACAATATTATAAATCAATCTGCCCATTTAATTTCCATCTTCTTTGGGTACATCAAACCGCCGGCAATCGTGCTTATAAACAATTGTCTGTCCGACACATGCCGCGCCCTGGCTGCCGCAACCGCAATCGCCGCGGTGCGATTGCCCGCAAAACTCAGTTTTTCATCCGGGCCCCTGTTGTATCACGACGATGCAAACCAACAGGTGCGTGGCGGCGCTCGCGACTCAAAGGGCAGCAAGCGGCCCAGCAACAAAATCCATAGTCAACATGACATTAGTTATCACATCCAGCGGTAACTAAATTACACTTAGGGATACATCAAAAAACCGGGACTATCAGGAGATATCATGCAAAAAGGCGCGCCAAAAGGGTTGCTGGCTATCATCACGAGTGTATTGACGTGTCTGTCTGTGACGCATGGCGTCCATGCGCAACCGACAGATGAAATACGTATCGGCGAGATCAATAGCTATAAGATTTTTCCTGCTTTCCTGGAACCCTATAAAAACGGCATGTTGCTGGCAGCAGAACAGGCCAATCAGGATGGCGGAATCAATGGTCGCAAGCTGAAAATCATTATCCGCGACGATGCAGGCAACCAGGGCAATGCCATCAAGGAAGCCCAGGCGCTGGTCAGCCGGGACAAGGTACACGCACTGACGGGTGGCTTTCTATCCAATATCGGACTGGCGCTGGCCGATTTTGCGGCACACCGAAAGGTATTTTATCTGGCCAGCGAGCCGCTGACCGACAAGCTGGTCTGGGCTGACGGCAATAACTATACCTATCGTCTGCGCGCCTCTACTTATATGCAGGTGGCCATGCTGGTACCCGAAGCGGCCAAGCTCAATAAAAAGCGCTGGGCGATCGTCTATCCCAATTACGAGTACGGCCAATCGGCGGCCGAGACTTTCAAGACGCTGTTAAAGCAGGCACAGCCAGATGTGCAATTCGTGGCCGAGCAGGCCACCCCACTTAATAAGGTCGATGCCGGCAATGTGATCCAGGCGCTGGGCGAAGCCCAACCCGATGCCATTTTCAACGTTCTGTTCGGCCCGGATGTCACCAAGCTTGTCCGCGCCGGCACCACTCGCAAATTCTTTGAAAACATGCCCGTCGTCAGCCTGCTTACCGGCGAACCCGAATACCTGGACACCCTGGGAGCCGATACGCCCAAAGGCTGGATCGTTACCGGGTATCCATGGCAATTTATCGACACGCCTGAGCATAAGGCCTTCCTTGATGCCTATCAGAAACGATTCAACGACTACCCGCGACTGGGCTCCATCGTCGGCTATATGGCCATCAAGTCACTTGCAGAAGGATTTCGCAAGGCGGGCGCAACGGATACAGAGGCAATTCGCAAGGCGTTCTCCGGTCTCGAATTGGTCTCGCCTTTCGGTCCCATTTCCTACCGTGCACAAGATCATCAATCAACCCTGGGCGCCTATGTCGGCAAACTGGACGTTAAAGATGGTCGCGGCATTATGACGGACATCCGTTATATTGATGGCGCCACAGTCCAGCCCGATGATGCGCAAGTGGCCAAGATGCGCCCTGCCAAGTAATCGTGCGCCACGCAATGAATTTACCCGGGACAAACGGCAACCGGAGCAGTCCGGTGGACCGACAGCCAGGCCAGCATCGCCTGGAACAATACGCTGATACGGACGCAGCAGTTCACAGGGCGGCAGATAGCGTGTGCCAACCGGCAATGCGTCGACTCCCGGTAGCCAGCGCGCCTTGCACACAGGACAGCCCATGGACCTGAGCGGATATGCAGTTCTGTTTCTCAATGGCCTGGCTGGCGCCTCGTCGCTGTTCATGGTTGCCTGCGGACTATCGCTGATTTTTGGCGTGAGCCGTATCGTCAACTTCGCCCATGGATCGCTGTACATGTTCGGCCTTTATTTTTCTTACAGCCTGGCGACACAATATCTGCCGGCGAACCCGGCCGGGTTCTGGCTCGCGTTGCTGCTGGCAGCGCTGCTGGTCGGTGCCCTGGGCACCGTTATCGAACTGCTGGTGCTCAGGCGTATTTACCAGGCCCCCGAACTGTTCCAATTGCTCGCCACTTTTGCGCTGGTTCTCGTGCTTAGTGACCTGGCGCTGTGGTTGTGGGGTCCCGAAGATTTGCTAGGGCCGCAGGCGCCCGGCCTGAGCAGTTCCGTGCCCATTTTCGGTCGGCAATTTCCGACCTATAACCTGCTGCTGATTCTGATTGGCCCGGTTGTACTGCTGTCGCTATGGCTGTTGCTGAACCGCACACGCTGGGGTACGCTCATCCGCGCCGCGACCCAGGATAGACAAATGCTTGAGGCGCTAGGCGTCAATCAGCGCTGGCTGTTTACCGGCGTATTCGCACTCGGCGCATTTCTTGCCGGTCTCGGTGGCGCGCTGCAGCTTCCCATCGAACCGGCCAGTCTGACTCTGGATTTGCTGACAATCGGCGATGCGTTTGCCGTGGTGGTGATCGGTGGTATGGGCTCCATTCCGGGCGCTTTCGTTGCTGCGTTTATTATCGCCCAGGTCAAAGCGCTGTGCATCGGACTGGGAACTGTGCACCTGATCGGCATGGACATTGCCCTGCCCCAACTGACCCTGGTTGTCGAATTTCTGATCATGGCAGTTGTCCTTGTCTTCAAACCGTGGGGACTGTTTGGCGCCCGTACCGGGGCGTCGCGCAATGCCGGCGCGCCCGAAGCGCCTTACCGTCCGGCGGGCGGGCTGCTCAAAGTTATCGCCTTGTGCTTAACGGCCCTGCTTATCTGCGTGCCTCTGGCGACCGAAACGTTCCCCTATTTGCCGGTGCTGGTACAGGATATCCTCATAGCCGTCCTGTTTGCCGCCAGTCTGCATTTCATCATGGGTGCGGGTGGCATGCACTCGTTCGGTCATGCCGCCTATTATGGTGTTGGCGCGTACGCTGCGGCATTATTGCTGCAACGCTATGCACTTCCCATGTCTCTTGCGATCGCGCTGGCGCCCTTTGTCGCAGCCATCGCTGCGCTGATTTATGGCTGGTTTTGCGTGCGGCTGTCGGGCATTTATCTTGCCATGCTCACGCTGGCATTTGCTCAGATTACATGGTCGATCGCCTATCAGTGGAATGATGTCACCGGCGGCTCCAATGGTCTGATCGGCATCTGGCCGGCCGCCTGGCTGGAGGATCCGATCCATTTTTACTATTTCGTGCTGGCTATTGTGTTGCTATCAGTATTAACGCTGCGCTGGTTATTATTTTCACCCCTGGGCTATGCGCTCAGAGCCAGCCGCGACTCCATGCAGCGCAGCAACGCCATTGGCATCGACAGCATGCGCGTGCAATGGAGCGCCTTTGTCATAGCCGGTTTTTTTGCCGGACTGGCCGGCGCGCTTTTCGTATTCTCCAAAGGCAGCATATCGCCCGAAGAACTGTATGTGAGCAAATCAATTGACGGTCTTGTCATGGTCCTGCTAGGCGGCATTCAATCCATCACCGGCCCCTTAGGCGGCGCCGCATTTTATGTGCTGCTCCACGACTACATCACAGGCATTACCGAGTACTGGAAAGGACTGTTCGGGCTGATCATTCTGATATTGGTACTGCTGTTTCCACAAGGCCTGAGCGGCCTGGGAAACAGGATCAGCCAGTGGTTTCACAAAGCGGGGCGAGCAAAGCCTGCGGGAAGGCATCAATGAAATTGCTTGAGGTCAATCATCTGAGCCGGCGCTACGGTGATTTTATTGCCGTGGACGACATCAGCTTCGATCTGCAGGCCGGCGAACTGCTGGCGCTGATCGGCCCCAACGGGGCCGGCAAGACGACCACATTCAATATGATTGGCGGACAGTTGCCGATCACAGGCGGCAGCATTCTTCTTGCTGGCAAGTCTATTGCCAATCTGCCGGCAAGGCAGATATGGAAAAAAGGCGTCGGCCGCACCTTTCAAATTGCCGCGACCTTCAGCTCATTTACTGTGCTGCAGAACATTCAAAATGCCCTGCTCGCTCATCATCGCCGCACCTATCACATCTGGCAATCTGCCGACAAGCTATACCGGGACCAGGCCCGTGCGCTGCTTGAACAAGTTGGTATGCTGACGCAGGCAGATCGTCCATGCTCGGAGCTGGCGTACGGCGACGTCAAACGCGTCGAACTTGCCATGGCGCTGGCCAGTGAACCCAGGCTCTTGCTAATGGATGAACCAACTGCAGGCATGGCGCCCCGCGAGCGCCAGGACTTGATGACATTAACGCGTGACATCGCCCAGGCGCGCAATACCGCTGTTCTGTTTACTGAACATAGCATGGATGTGGTGTTTGGGTTTGCCGACAGAATACTTGTGCTGGCTCGTGGCAAGCTGATCGCACAAGGCACGCCGCACGAGATTCGCGATAACCCCAAAGTCCGGCAGGTATATTTCGGCACCGGGCTGAACCTGCAGCAAGCCGGCACGCCGGCCTCCCGTTCGACCCCAGGAACGGAAACAGCACACGGAACACGCACATGACCCGCTTATCACCCGTTGCTCAACCGGCTCAGCAGCACACGTTATTGCAGGTACAGAATCTGAACGCGTGGTATGGCGCAGCCCACATTCTGTTCGACATCGATCTGACGGTGAGACAAGGAGAAGTCGTCGCGCTGATGGGCCGCAACGGCGCCGGCAAATCCACGACCATGGAAAGCATCATGGGACTGGTAGACCGCCAGGGCGCGCTTCAGTTTATGGGACACGACATTACTGCATGGAAGCCATATCAGATTGCTCGCGCCGGGATCGGCTTCGTCCCCGAAGAGCGGCGGATTTTTGCCGATCTGACTGTCATGGAAAATCTCGACACCGGCAGACAGCCGCCCCGTGTCTGGCCGGACGGCCAGGCCATGGCTTACTGGTCGGTGGAGGCGATTTTTGCGTTATTTCCAAATTTGGCCGGCATGCGTGCACGCCGCGGCGGACAAATGAGTGGCGGCGAGCAGCAGATGCTTGCCATCGCGCGCACGCTGATGGGGAATCCGTACCTGCTGCTGCTGGACGAACCCTCTGAAGGCGTGGCTCCCATTGTGGTCGAACAAATGATAAACATGGTGCTGGCCTTAAAGAAGCAAGGTGTCAGCATTCTATTGTCAGAACAGAACATGGATTTTGCCCGACAGGTCTGCGACCGGGTGTACATTCTGGAAAAAGGCCAGATCAAATTTGAGGACACCATGGCCGCGCTTGCCCGAGACCCGCAGGCCAAAGCGCACTTTCTGGCGGTTTGAAACAAACGACGCCGGTTGGCATACCGGGCACAAGCGCTGCCAAAATCCGGCTATGTTATAATATGTAAGAAAGATATGTGAAAAATCCGCAGGTTAACCCGGACAATATCTCTTGCATTGCACGTTGTGATGGTTACCCGTTGTTCGGGTAGTATCGTGTCGCAGCAAGCCACACGGTGGGCTGTGTTGCCCGATTCTTAAAACTACAATTAACCGCCGCTCCGGCATTTTTGATTGCTATCAAGGTCACGCGCATACCATGATTAAACATCAGCTTCTGAACAAGGATTCTGTTTACTGCAATACTTGTGTGCTGGGACATATTTGCGTACCGCAGGGACTCTCTGCACAAGATGCGGCACGACTGAACGAGTTGGTC
>DATGQC010000243.1:0-2714 GCA_035304425.1 Advenella sp. | reverse complement strand
GCCACCTCGCGCATGCCGATGCCACCCCCTCCCGCTGCCGCTTTTACGAGTAACGGATAGCCAACCTGCTGCGCAGCTTCCTGCAGATCATCGCTACCCTTTCCGTCGAATCGAGCGCTGCCGGGAAGAACCGGCACACCGGCTTGCAGTGCAATTTTACGGGCGTGCTCCTTATCGCCCATATTGATAATCGTCTCGGCGGTCGGCCCGATCCAGATCATCCCGGCTTGCGACACCGCGTCGGCAAATGATGCGTTTTCGGACAGGAAACCATAGCCCGGATGAATGGCCGTGGCCGAGGCCCGGTGTGCGGCATTCAGTATGGCCTCACTATTAAGATAGCTATCGCGGGCGTGCGATCCTCCGATCGCAATACGCTGGTCTGCCAGCGCGACATGCCTTGCGTTGGCGTCGACGTCCGAATAGACCGCAACCGTGGGCACATTCAACCGGCGACAAGTTTCAATAATTCGACATGCAATTTCGCCTCTGTTGGCGATAAGAATTTTCTGCACCATGTTTCATCCTTGACCATTTTAAAAAGTGTCCACCCCGGCTGTCAGGGTTGAACGCCATACCGGGGCTTGAGGCCAAGGTCGGCACGTAGTCGCTGTTCTGCCAGCGCGATAAATTCGCACAAGACGGGCCGGGTCTGCCGGGGATCGATAATTTCTTCCACGGCAAATGCCTCGGCGGTTCTGTACGGGCTGGCAAATGGTTTGAGCTGGGCTTCAATTTCTTTTTCACGAACTGCCGGATCCGGCGCTGACATGATCTCTTTGCGAAACGCGGCAGCCACGCCACCCTCAACAGGCAAGGAGCCCCATTCCGCCGAGGGCCAGGCAAGCTTCAGATCAATATCGTTCTTGTTGCACGTGGCCATTCCTGCCATGCCATAGCATTTCCTGATGACCAGGGTAATGGTTGGTACACGCAGCTTGCCGGCCACGCAGACAGCACGCATTCCCTCGCGTAACGTTCCTTCCTGCTCGGCCTTCAGTCCGACCATGAAGCCCGGAACATCAACAAAGAACACCAGCGGAATATGAAACGTATCGCACAGTTCCATAAAGTGAATCTGCTTGCGGGCCGAATGGACATCCATTGCGCCGCCGTAGACCATCGGATTGTTGGCGATAATGCCCACAGGACGACCGCCTAGCCGGGCCAGCAACGTGATGACCGACTTTCCATAGGTGGGTTGAATTTCAAAGCATGAGTCCTTGTCGCAGACCAGCCTGACCAGCCGCAGCATGTTATAGGCCTGCGTGCGTTTTTCCGGGACGATGCCCGCCAGCAGAGGGTCGCAGCGGTCTACCGGATCCGTATTTTCCACAACAGGAGGCAATTCCCATACATTGCTCGGCATATAACTGAGGAACCTGCGCATTTGGTCGATAGCGTCCGCTTCCGAGGCGGCGCAATTGTGTATCGTGCCGGCAGTGTCAACGGCTACCTTCGCGCCACCCAGATCGTTCTTGTCAATCACCTGTCCCAGCGAGCGCTTTACGACCGGCGGACCCGCAGCAAATATTTGGCTGGACTGGTTCACCATCACAGAAAAATGCGACAGAATGGCGCGACCTGCAGGGCCGCCGGCGGCCGTTCCAAGCACTGCGGACACCACCGGCACCTGGCCCAGAAGCTCGACAGATCTTTCAAATCCATGGACGCCAGGAAAAACGCTGTGTCCTCGTCTTTTGAGCGAGGTGACGCTACCGCCGGCGCCATCAATAAGGTTTACCAGGGGGATGCGATAATGAAAAGCAAGATCCTCTATAAACCCTCCCTGCCCGCCTTTTCTGCGGCTGCTGCCAAAGGTCGTACCGCCACGCACCGTGAAGTCCTCGCCTCCAAGCGCAACCGGGCGCCCGTCAATTTTCGCCAGGCCGGCAACGTATGGCGCAGGCGTAACGGAAACCAGAGCGTTATTTTCATCATAACTGCCGGTGCCTGCCAGGGTGCCTATCTCGCGAAAGCTGTTGCTGTCGACCAGTTTTTCAATGCGCTCCCGTATCGTCATACGACCGGCCGCATGCTGGCGCGCTATTGCCTGGGCTCCGCCCATTTTTTTTGATTCGGCCTGGCGAAACGCCAGCTCAGGAAATACCTCGTCCTGAATTTCGTCCGCTGTAATGGTGCTCGCTGTTGATGAATCGCTCATGAGGTCACCACGCACAAAAGCTGATCTTCGTTCACACTGTCCTGATGCTCGACGCTTATGGCCTGCAACGTACCTGCGGTAGTCGCTTCAATCGGAATTTCCATTTTCATGGATTCCAGAATCATGATAACGTCGCCTTCTTCAACCCTGTCGCCAATAGTTCGTTCTATTTTCCAGACCGTCCCAGTGACCGGGGAATTAATTTCAGTTTGTGGCATTTTTCATCGTCTCCTGTATTGAGCTTGTGATATTAGATTCAACGCGCCAGGGCATCGGCGCTCACCGGCGCGGTGCCTTTGTGGATAATGTTTTGCTCTGACAACTCGTCGATCTGGTCCTGGGTTAATCCGGCCAATTGCGACAGTACGACCTGCGTGTCGTGGCCGGTATCGCGGCCCGACCACAGAACTGCCCCAGGCGTCCTGGACAGTTTAGGTATGACGTTTGCCATTGCAACAGGCCCCAGCAAGGGGTCTTCCGGAGCCACGATCATCTCGCGCGCCTTGTAATGAGGATCGGCAAAAATATCCTTGATGTTGAAGATTCGTGA
>DATGQC010000242.1:0-6093 GCA_035304425.1 Advenella sp. | reverse complement strand
TCGGAAATGACCGGCAAGGCAATACGCATTGCGACCACCGGCACACCGGGCGCGGTGAGTCTGTCGGTGCCGTCCGACATTCTGGACGAACCGGTAACTGTGGGGGCCGATAATCCATCCGATCATTGCCGTCCTGTTATGCGTCGTTTTCCGGCAAAGGTCAATGCCTTGATATCGGATGAGGTCAAACGGGATATTCAAAGTGTTTTGTCCGACGCGAAAAAGCCGGTGATCATTCTTGGCAACGGCGCCAGGACCTCGGGCAAGGATGTTCAGGCATTGGTCGGGCGCACCGGCATTCCTGCATTCACGATCGATCAGGCCAGGGGCCTGGTGCCCGATGACGGTGTCGTGGGATTCGGCTACGCGGATCCTTTGTTCAATCGGACCTTTCGCGAAATTATTTCCGCAGATGTGATGCTATTGATCGGGACCGGTGTCGATTTTCATACCTGCTTTGGCAGAGAACAACTGTTACAGGAGCATGTGCGGATTGTTCAGATCAGCGAAGATGAAAGGATACTTAACCAATGCCGCCAGAGTGAAATTGCCATTGTGGGCCCGGCATCGGCGCTGCTGTGTGCTGCCGCTGAAATCATAGAGGAACAAGCGCTGGCGAATCAGTGGAAACCTTGGCTGGTGCACCTTCAGGATAATTACGCGAATGCCCGAAACGCCTGGGCGGATCAGTGCCGGGAACTCAGCGCTGAACAGGACGGTATTCATCCCTTGCAGTTATGTGTGAGCCTGGAGCGCCATCGAACACCTGATACGGGAATCATGATCGACGCAGGAGATTTTGTGCATTGGCCTCGCGCGTATTTTCCCGCATTACGGCAGGGGCGCTGGATGGATGCAGTGCTGATCGGCAATCTAGGCGGATCGGTGCCGCTGGGTATAGGTAGTCAGTTGGCTCACGGGGACGGACAGACATGGGTATTCATCGGAGATGGAGGCTTTGCCTATTACTCATGGGATCTGGAAGTCGCTGTAGAAAAAAAACTGCCGTTAAAAATCATACTCGGCAACGATGCAGCCTGGGGCATTGAAAAACGCTTGCAGCTTAATCTCTACGGTGAGCATGTAGGCTGTGAACTCAGACAAGTTCGGTATGACCGCTATGCGCAAATGATTGGCGCCACCGGCATCTATGTGGACAATGTGAACGATCTGGACGCGGCGGTCGACCAGCTCATGGCTGCAGACGGGCCGGCATTGCTTAACGTAAATATCAGATCCATGGCGGGCCGCCCACTTGCGGATTTCAAACGTTATTGATTCGGGGTTTTTGACAAAAGGAAGGTGTGATATGCACTTGGCACAGATCGGGCGTTCTGGATTATTTTCCGCAAAATTGGGCTTCGGCTGTATGGGGCTTAGCGGGAGTTATGGGTCGGTAGACAGAACCGCAGCTATCAACACAGTGCAAGCTGCGATCGCGTCGGATATCACGCTTTTCGATACCGCAGATGTATATGGCGCAGGGGAAAACGAACGCCTGCTTGGGAACGCGGTGAGCGCACAGAGAAAGCAGGTTCTGATTGCCACCAAGGGAGGCGCCACGCGCGACAACAGGGGGCATGCGACAAATTGCGGTACCCCTGAGTATCTCATCAGTGCCTGCGAGGCCAGCCTGTCCCGCCTGGGTACAGATTATATTGATTTATATTATTTGCATCGGATCGATCCACAGGTCCCAGTTGAGGAGTCGATCGGCGCGATGGCTCGTCTGGTCGAGCAGGGCAAGGTCAGGGCTATCGGTTTATCAGAAGTCAGCGAGGCGACGTTGCGCCGCGCCTGCCAGATCCACCCGATTAGCGCCTTACAGTCGGAGTTTTCTCTATCTTGCAGACAGCCTGCACAATCCATGTTCAAGGTGTGCAAAGAATTGGACGTATCATTCGTCTCATATAGTCCTTTGGGAAGGGGACTGTTAACCGGACTTTTGCCCGGGAGCGTAACCGGTTCCTCCGGTGACCTGCGCAAGGGCATTCCGCGCTTCAGCCCTGACAATATCGAACATAATTTACAGCTCGTGGCGCGGGTCAGTGCATTGGCCGAAAGCTTGGGCCTGACCACAGCGCAACTCGCATTGGCCTGGGTTTTGAATCAGCCCTCAGCGCCGCTGGCGATTCCGGGCACGCGCAGTGCGGCTCGCGTCACGCAGAATGTCCGCGCAGCAGACGTCACACTGGGAGATGATGTGCTTGAGGAGCTTGACGATCTCTTTGCCGAAGGGGCGATACGGGGTGAACGGCACAATGCCCAGATGCTTGCCCGGGTGGGTTTGTGATTTAAGGAAAGAATTAATAACTATTTTGCGCCCAGGATTGGCTCGGGGTTGTGTTGAGTCCATTCGAAAATACATATAGAACCCGTTCTTCAGCGAAGGAGTTTTAAGATAGGCAACCCCATAATGTCAATCAATTGCGGGGTTTGTCGATTTCCGGCCAGGCGTATGGCAATAGGCAGATTGGCGTTAAATGTGGCTCAATGTCCGCGTAACAGCAATGATGCGCGCCAGTGCGACCGCGTTTCAGGCGAGCTGGTGTGTTTTTTCTCTCTTCCTGTAGCTGATTATCGTCCCGGATGCGGGCTCAATGGCGCCTTCAAGCAGCCAGTCAAAGGCAATCGGCCACAGCGTGTCGGCGAAGCGGCTGTGAAAGAATGCGAAGTGCCCGATTTCTTCATGATCAATGCGGGCCGGCGATAGTCGTAAATGATATCGTTCGCAGCCGCTGTAGTAATCAAGTACGCGTTCCAGTGCGGCAGGTGTGCCAAAAGGGTCATCGCTGACCCCCAGTGCCAGTATCGGTGCAGTCACGTGTTGCAAACGCATTGGCAATAAGTCACTTTCGGCGTCCGTTTTGTCGTAGGTGCGCCCGATGGACTGTTCAAACCGGCGGCCCATGCCTGCCCAGTCCATGGCCACGCCCTTGGGCGTGTCTTCCATCCAGCCCAGGCGCCGGGCCGGCACGAAGCCGAATGCTTTTGCCAGCAGAGGCATGGCCACATGCCATTGCAGGAACATGCCGGCGCGCGATCGGCGCGCATAATCGCGCCAATAGGCATATTGTGCACCCATGGTGAAAATTCGCTTTACCAGGTGGGATGAGGGCGCCAGTCCGATGAGAAAGCCCCCTATTGAATGACCGACGACATAGATGGGTGAGTTGCAAAAGCGCGCTTGAGCATATTGGAGCGTCGCTTCAAAATCCGCCTGACCCCAGTCGAGCCATCCCGCAACCAGATCGCGCAAAGGCCCGTATTTTGATTCGCCGATACCCCGATAATCAAAAGTCAGCACCGTGCAGCCTCTTGCGTGCAGGGCCTGCGCAAATCTGTCGTAGTAGCGACAGCGCACCGATGTGGCGCTATTGATGATGACAACAGGGCTGTGCGAATTGATCTGCGCATGGTGCCACAGCCTGGCCTGCAGCCGATAGCCATCGATGGTGATAATCTGGATTGCCTGCGGCATAGCGAAGGTCCTTCGGTTCATCCGTTATTGGCAACATTCACGATGGTGGCCTGGATCAGTGCAATGGTTTTGTTCGCGTTGCCGTCCTCGTCCAGCTTGCGGACTTCTCCCGTGCATACGGTTAATAATTTGCCCGCGTTCTGGACTTTACCGATTGCAATAAACGCCGCACCAAGCGCGGGACGCAGCAGGTTGATTTTAAATTCGGCCGTGACGACTTCATATCCGTCCGGCGCCACGGTCAGGGCCGCATAGCCGCAGGCATTATCGGCCACGCTGGTGACGGCGCCTGCGTGCACATAGCCATGCTGCTGTAACAAATGCGCTGAAAATGGCAATGTGATGTGCACTTCTCCTGGTTGTATCAAGGTCAAAGTTGCACCCAGAGTGCGCATTAATCCCTGTTTCTCAAAGCTGGCTGTAATGCGCTGTTGTATGTTGTTATCCATGATTTGTCATTGGTGGATTATTAATCAAGACCGAGCGTCCCCCAGTCCGATTATAGGAGAGGATGCGACGGCCAGTGCGCTTGCCTGCCGACGGCGCATCAAAGCCATCATGATTGGCCAGAGCGCGCATTTGCCGTGCTGATGCCGCGCTGTGACCCGGGGTTGGCTGTTTGCGCCGGCTGTTCTTCAGGTTTTTATCTTTTATGGGTCTGCTGGGCAATTGCTTACCGTGGCCAGAATCTGCTATATGACAATTGCCTCTCTTGCACAAGCGCGTGGGCTCCACATAGCATGAGGGTGCTTATCGCTCTGCCTCAGGTTCAATATAAAATTAATTGCGGCCACGCTGGCAAGGGCAGCGTCACGTGCCCAGAGAGTACGGCTAACGGAAAGTTCAGGGTTGGGGCGGGCTGAAGCGGCACGAGGGCGTCAATCTGCCGGAAGCTGCGTCGGCAAAAAAAAGGAGACGCTGAAGAGAATGGGGGAGGTAAAGGGAGAAGTAAAGGCGGAAGCCTTGATGGTCAGCGGATGTAACACGCTGACGACAGCGGCATGAGGATCACAGGCGTCCTGTACGGCGATGCCTGGCGTTATAGCACCAAAGGCTGATTATTTATTAGCCTTGAAGGCGCGGATCAAATCGCGAACCTGGAGCATGTAACCTTTTGCCACGTTCCTGTTTCCACTGGAACGCGCCAGTTTATACTTGGTTACTGCCTTTCGGATCAGGCCGATATGGACCTGTTGGTATGCTGCGTTCATACACATCTCCACGTAGATATACACCGATTTTACATTTTTATTACAAGTTGATGCATTCGGTGAAAACCACTATATGTTGCTTAATATCCACAAGTAGTGAAAAGGGTATGAGCGCGAAAAAACAGGGCAAAAAAAAGCCAGCTGCAATAGCTGGCGAGTTCACCCAAAAGCAATGAGTTGGCTTCATTATAGGGAGTCGGTCCGCAAAGCACAATTTAACAAATGTCAAGTTTGCGTTTTGGCGCGCAAGTGAGCGGCAAATAGGCTTAAAAAAATAACGATTTGGGCTGACTCAGCCCTGGGCCATCAGCGAACCAGTAGCAGGCCCAGTCTTGCCAGAGCATAGAAACCCAGCCCGGCCAGGGCAATGCATGCCATGTAAGGCGGCGCACTTCGCCAGGGGCGTCGGCCCACGATAAAGCGGCTGGTGAACCCCGCAAAGGACAGGCTATACAGGATGCAGGCAATATGCAGCACCGTAGGATGTGATAACGAAAACCCCAGCATGAACAAGGCAGTGCCGATCATGAATGAGGGCAGCGCAACGGCGAAGCTGGCGGCGCGGTACATGGCTGCGCCATCAATCTCCCAGTGCGGGTCCTGTTGCGCGGGTTTGGTATCGGCAGAATCAGTGTTATGTGGTTTCATGCGGGCAATTTTTTGGGCAGGAAGGGGGGACGAATGCGTTTGTCTTATTCGGGAGCCAGGATATGGCGCATCAGCGCCGTTACATAAGCTGGCAGCTGCGCACTGTCTCGTATGCACAACACCAGATTGCGCCGAGCCCAGTCGTCAGACAGTGCAATGATATTCAGTTGCTGCGCTCGCCGATGGCGTTTGGCTGCTGCCAGCGGCACAATGGCGATTCCGACCCCATTGCCTACCATTCTGCAGACGGCGTCAATGCTGCGTACCCGCACCCGGTAATGCAGATGTCTGCCGGCGCGGCGACTATGCGCTGCGATATGCTCCTGCAAAGCGCTGCCGGCCACCAGGCCGGCAAAATCCAGATGGCTGATCTGCGCAAGCGTGGCCGGGTCCGGGATGGCTTCAGGACACTCGGGCCCGGTAATAACCACGAGCCGGTCTGCACCTAGCGGAAAACGTTGCAGATCATGCAAATCGGCCGAGTCGGCAACCAGCCCGATGTCGGCCATCCCCTGACGGATCAGATCGGTAATATCAGTACTGGTGCGTTCCTCCAGATCAATCGAAATATCGGGGTGACGCTTTAGAAATGAGCCTAATAACGCCGGCAGGTGTTCGTTGCAGGCCGAGGTGTTGCCCAATAGCCTGACATGGCCTTTAATCCCGCTGCTGTACTGGCCCAGATCGCCGTGCATGCGTTCCATTTGCTGCACTACAACGCTGGCGTGATGCAGCAGCGTGCGTCCGGCTGGC
>DATGQC010000241.1:0-2189 GCA_035304425.1 Advenella sp. | reverse complement strand
CGTTATCCAGGCTCATGACAAAATCGGCAATAAGGATGGTTTTGAATGCGGAAAACACCGTTGTGCCGCCATTGATATTGCCATGCGCATCCTCTTCCGGAATCAGCAGTTTGATGCCGATCCACAGCAGCAGCAGTGCGCCCACAATTTTAAGGAACGGCACGGTCAGCAGTGTCAGCGCGAAGGCGATCAACGCAACCCGCAGGATAATGGCGCCGGCGGTGCCCCATAAAATACCCTGCATGCGCTGCTTTTTCGGCAGGTTGCGGCAGGCCAGCGCAATGACAACGGCATTGTCGCCGCCCAGCAGGATATCAATGAGGATAATTTGAAATACCGCGGCCCAGCTTAGTGTCTGTAAAAGTTCGAGCATAATTCACCATGAATCCGTCTAATTGAATGTTGGAATGAAACGGATCAGGGCGCCTGGCGGTCTCGTGAATCCCTGGTTGGGCGCACGAAGCGTCTGCGAGGAGCATCAGACAAAGCAAAACGGCCTGATCCGCAAGGACACAGGCCATCATTAAACTGAGGATGTACCTTGCCCTTGGTGGCAAGGTCTTGCTGCAACATGAAGGTGTTGCCCGGGCACCGGGCGTCTGCAAATAATTGCATGACAGCCGTAATGACGATGCGGCGGAAGAAAGCTACTCCCCTTGATGATTGAAGTATAACGGCGATTGACGCGGTGTCAAGTTATTTTTTGCGGTTTTTGCGTTTTTTCATGTGGTTTTCGACGCTGATGTAAGCGTTTTCACTGAGGTTGGGGAAGGCGTGATCCGGTGGCCTGGGTCGAAAAGAAATAAGAGTAAAATAAACGGCTTAAATTTTACATTCAGGATCCGAATATGTTCCCCCAACGGTTGACCGATGGCTATGCGTCTTTTCTTCATGGCCGGCTCGAGCGCGAGCGCGAGCGCTATGAACAACTTGGCCAGAAAGGTCAGCACCCTGAAATCATGGTTATCGGCTGTGGGGATTCCCGGGTCGCGCCGGAAACTATTTTCGATGCGGGACCGGGCGAAATGTTCGTGGTGCGCAATATCGCCAATCTGGTGCCGCCCTGTGAAACAGATGTAGAGTCATCGTATCACGGCACCAGTGCGGCCATCGAGTTCGGTGTCAACGCACTGCAAGTCAAGCACATCGTGGTGCTGGGCCATGCCAGTTGTGGCGGCGTGGCCGCATTTGCCAATAAGGCTGCCCCATTATCCAAGCGGGATTTCATCGGCAAATGGATGTCGCAGATCGCGCCGGTGGTCGAGCGTCTTGGGCCGCCGGCGCAAGATCGCCAGGGCTGGATCCGGCAACTGGAATGGGCCGTCGTCGAATATAGCCTGGCTAATTTGATGACTTTTCCTGCCGTTCGCGAACGCGTAGAGGCAGGTCTGCTCCAATTGCATGGCGCCTATTTTGGTGTGGCCACCGGCGTACTGTTCGTCCGCGACGAGCAATCAGGCCAGTTCAAGGCCTATTCGGAGTAATCAGCAACGTAGTCAGCAATAAACGCGAGCCGGCGCAAGTCTGCCGACGGCAGGGCATTTGTCGCTTAACGGGTATTGCCGAAATATTTCACGCGCAGCCTGTGCGTGTCGCCGCGCTCGTGCATGCCAAGCAATTCCAGGGTGACGGGCCGCGATAATTCGCTCTGCAAGGGGAAGCCAAACCCATACTTGTCCGGGTGAAACACAGCGCCAACCAGGCGAACGGGTTGGCCTGGCTGGGAATGGGCAAAGTATTCCAGGACGGGCGCATCCCCTACAAGCGCATCAACCTCGCCAGCTATCAACCCCTGGATCGACGCGTTCAGGGTGTCATAATCTTGTGTCCGGATGCCCAGATTCCGGATGTAGTCTTCACCTACGCTGCCGTCAAGGACGCCAACAGTTTTGCCGGACAGGTCCGAGAGCGAATGAATCTGGCCGGCCAGCGATGTCGTTGTCATTACACTTGTGATTGATGAAGTGACATAGGCAATGATGGCCACGCCCAGCACCATCCATAATGCCGACCATATTCGCCCAATCCAGCCAAACAGGTTTTTGTGCGTAGTCTTGCCTGTGGTCAGAATTGACATGGTATGGAAAAAATTATCGGCCAGGCCTTCTCGCCATTTGCGCGGAAATTCGCTGTCCAGCCTGCGATCCAGCAACGTAATAATGACTGTCGCAAACAGGGCGAGAATCAGC
>DATGQC010000240.1:0-3475 GCA_035304425.1 Advenella sp. | reverse complement strand
GGATTTCCCTTATCGGCCAACGCCGCCAGCGCCGGCCCCCCGGGATAAGGCAGGCCCATCAGCTTGGCAGATTTATCAAAGGCTTCGCCAGCCGCGTCATCCAGGGTTTCACCCAGCAACTCGTATTGACCGATAGCCTTCACGAGCATCAATTGGGTATGCCCGCCGGACACCAACAGCGCCACATACGGAAACTCAGGAACAGCCTGGGCCAGCATCGGCGAGAGCAAATGCCCTTCCAGATGATGAATCGGGATCGTGGGTATATTCAGACTCCATGCCAGGGAGCGGGCGACGGACGCGCCAACCAGCAGTGCTCCGGCCAGGCCCGGCCCCGCGGTGTAGGCCACCGCATCGATATCTTTAAGGGTCAGGTCAGCATGGCGCAGCACTTCGCGGGTAAGCGGCAAGACACGCCGAATATGGTCGCGCGAAGCCAGTTCAGGCACTACGCCTCCGTAGGCCTGATGCATGGCAATCTGACTGTGCAGCGCGTGCGCCAGCAGGCCTGACTCGGTGCTGACCAGCGCAACGCCGGTCTCGTCGCAGGAGCTTTCAATGCCGAGAATGATCATAAATTACCTGTTCGACGGCATTGACTCATAGCCTGTCACGCCACGCAAGCGCGAGGCCGAATCGCCGTCGGTGTGATTTCGTTGCCTTTGTGGCAGGAAAGAATGTTGCAGATTAAAGACGTTATCGGATGATTTGCCGATGCAGCACGAACCGCGCTCGTCATTAACCAGAAAGAATACGCTACAGTTGCAATTGTACACATGTATCTGTTTATTAGGAGTTATGTTCATGCTGGAATCACTGTTCAAGCTCAGGGAGCATGGCACGAATATCCGTACGGAAATTCTTGCCGGTCTGACGACCTTTCTGACGATGTCTTACATCATATTCGTGAACCCCGATATACTGGGCACCACGGGCATGGACAAAGGCGCTGTTTTCGTTGCAACGTGTCTGGCGGCGGCACTGGGCTGCCTCATCATGGCCTTTCTGGCCAACTGGCCTATCGGAATGGCGCCAGGCATGGGCTTGAATGCCTTTTTTGCCTTCGGCGTGGTCGGGGCCATGGGCTATTCGTGGCAACAGGCGCTTGGCGCCGTTTTTGTTTCCGGCGTCATATTCCTGATTCTGTCGGCAACCGGTATACGCAAATGGCTGATTCAGGGGATCCCCAAATCGTTGCGCTCCGCCATCGTTGCCGGTATCGGTCTGTTTCTGGCGCTGATTGCGCTCAAATCGTCCGGCATTGTGGTGGGCAACCAGGCCACGCTTGTGGCCCAGGGCGATCTCAAGTCACCCACTGTGCTGCTGGCAATCCTGGGCTTTTTCATTATTGTGTGTTTGGATAGCCTGCGTATTAAGGGCGCCATTCTGATCGGCATTCTGGCGGTCACCGTTTTGTCCGCATTGCTGGGATATAGCGCGCCCATTACCAGCATCGTGTCGGCGCCGCCCAGTATTGCCCCCACTTTTATGCAACTGGATATTGCCGGCGTCTTGAACCAGGGCTTTCTGCATATTATTCTGGTGTTTGTGCTGGTAGAGATTTTTGATGCAACAGGAACGCTGATCGGCGTTGCCCGTCGCGCCAATCTGCTGCCAGAGGGCAAACCCAACCGCCTGGGGCGGGCCCTGTTTGCCGATAGCACCGCCATCCTGGCCGGCTCTGCCTTGGGCACCAGCAGCACAACGGCGTTTGTCGAAAGCGCTGCAGGGGTGCAGGCGGGAGGCCGTACAGGCATGACCGCGCTGGTCGTGGGCATATTGTTTCTGCTGTGTCTGTTTTTCGCGCCACTGGCCGGTGTTGTGCCATCTTACGCCACCGCCCCTGCCCTGCTCTATGTCGCAGGCCTGATGGTGCGCGAGCTGGTAGAAGTGGAATGGAACGACATTACTAACGCCATTCCCGCCGCACTCACTGCGATTATCATGCCGTTTACCTACTCCATTGCCGAAGGGATTGCGTTCGGTTTTATCAGTTATGTGATTATCAAAACATGCACGGGCCGTTTGCGCGAGATTCACATTGCAACCCTGATTATCGCTCTGCTGTTCGTGTTGCGCTTCGCACTGGAGTAGCGCCCGGTCACAGATGCGAATCGGCGCTCGCAGGCGCGGGCCCCGCAAGTTTCGCTGTGCAATTGCCTGTCGCTGCCAAAATCGCGCGCCTGGCTGCAGCCGCAAGCCTATTGCTTGCGGTTTTATTTTACGTTCAGGTTTATATCGTTAACAATTGAATTACACTTGTGCTTGATAGGCATTCATAATGAAAGCAATAAAAATATTCAACTAGTAATTCATGGTTGCCGCCCCTATATTCATTGAAGCGCATCGGTCTGCAACTTAAACTGGAGAAAGCATTATGCCCATTACCGAACTGACCAAAGACACCTTCCAGCAAGCCATCAAGGAAGACAATACATTGATTATTGATTTCTGGGCACCTTGGTGCGGTCCCTGCCGCCAGTTTGCCCCAACATTCGAAAAAGCGGCTGAAGCACATCCGGATATCGAATTTGCCAAAGTCAATACTGAAGAGCAGCAGGAACTGGCGGGTGCCCTGGGTATCCGCTCCATTCCGACATTAATGGTATTTCGCGAACGTGTGATGTTGTTTTCACAGGCCGGTGCGCTCAGCCCCGGTCAGCTGGACGAACTGCTTGAGAAAGTGCAGGCCGTTGACATGGAAAAAGTGCATCAGGAAATTGCCACGGCCGAAGCCAAGGCGGCTGAAGAAAACGCCTGATATCAGATGGCTGGGCCTTAAAGCAAAAAGGGCCGAACCGGACCACCGGCCAGGATAGAACGTCTGACTAACTATCCGGCCCGGTTTGGTAAAAGCCCCGGGCGGCGGGGTTGCGCCCAGCGGTGGCCGGCCAGTCACCTGCAACCAACCTATCGGTGGCGCGATAGCGCCATCGTCACAAAATCAAGGGACAGTCCACTGTCCCTTTCCTTTTGTCTGATCAGTATAGACTTCCTGGACCCGTTGCAAATCGCTGACGGGAATCGTCAGGGTCCAGATTACGCCCTCTGCGCCGAAATTTTCATCTGAAATAGCGGCGCCCGCCTGTGTCAACCGGGCTTTGATTCGCTCGGCATCAGAATAATTACATGTGCAATAGACAGTCGTTGACGGCACGATGACTGTTTTCGGTGCTGCATCCAGACATTTGGCCGCGCACCCGCCGTAGGCTCTTATCAGACCGCCTGTACCCAGTTTGGTGCCGCCGAAGTAACGGATTACCAGTACGGCGACATCGGTCAATCCCTTGCCTTCGATGGCCTGCAAAATCGGCCGCCCGGCCGTGCCGCCAGGTTCTCCGTCATCATTAAAACGATACCCTTCCGCAGTTTTGTAAGCCCAGCAATTGTGCGTCGCTGTCGGATCCCCGACTTCAGAGAAAAAAGCCAATGCCGCCGCCGCATTGGCCGCGGGAGCGGCGTGTGCGATAAAGCG